>JAIXTR010000597.1 GCA_027483845.1 Caulobacteraceae bacterium
CACCGCCTCGTCCGGATAGATCGCCCGGCTCTCGCGCTCGATCTGGCGCTGCAACGCGCGGGTGTAGGTGGAGACCCAGACCGCCGGCCCATTGGCCTCGGCCCAGAGGGAGGCCGGCGCCAGATAGCCCAGGGTCTTGCCGACGCCGGTCCCCGCCTCCGCCAGCATGAAGTTGGGCTCGCCCTCCCGGTCGCGGGGCTGGAAGACGTGGGCGGTCTCGGCGGCGTAGTCCACCTGGGCGGGCCGGGCCTCGTCCAGCCCGGCCTGGGCCAGCAGTTGCGAAAGCCGCGCCGTGGACTGGGCGGCGGTCACCGGCTTCGACCCCGGCTCGCCGGGCGGCGCCTCGGCCTCCCACTCGGTCAGCCGCGACCAGACGTCGAGGCCGGACGAGCGGAACATGTTGCCGGCAGGGGCCGAACGCAGGGCGCCGATCACCGCCGAGCCCCAGGGCCAGCCGACCCGCGCCAGGGTCTCGGCCACCGCCAGCGCCTCCTCCCGGCTGGGCTGGGGGGTGAGCGCGAGTTCGGAGAGCAGGGTCTTGACCGCCTCTTGCAGCGTCGCGGCCTGCTGCTCCGGGGTCTTGGGCTCGGGCAGGCCCAGCGCCTGGGCCAGGCCCGCGGCGGAGGGGGCGGTGAACTGCGCCGGCCGCACGAAGGCGAAGAGCTCCAGCGCGTCGAAGATCCGGGGGCTGCGCGGCGGCGCGTGGAGGCCCAGGCGCCGCGCCGTCATGGCCGCGTGGGCGAGGAGGACGGGGGCGGTTTCGAAGAGGTCGCGGGCGTCGGGGGCTCTTAGGGGTTGAGCATCACCCGAGGGGGTGCAGACGGCGCAGCGGGGGCCGGGGAGGACGACAAGCGCCGGGGCCAGGGTCAGTTGAGTCGGGGGGGCGGACACGCTCGCAGGGTATTCGGGGTGGGGCGTGGACGAAAGGGGAACTCTGGGGGGGGGTGGGGCGGGGTGGGGGGGGTGGTCCGGTTGTGACTCTTCAGAGACGTTGGGAAGGTCCGCTAGTCGGCACCCCGCTTGGCGACACGTCCCGACTCGGAGATCTGACCCAAAGACGAAGACCTTACGGTCATCGTCAAAGTGGCTGCGTCCTGTGCCGGCTACAGCTGGCTGATCAGCCGCGCGCAGTAAGCGATGATCGTAAGCGCCATGCCCGGCGTCCCGAGATGCGTGGTTCCGTGGGCGTGCTCGTTGCGCAGCGCGCTTAGTGCTGCCGGTAGCGGAACGCCGCCGAGATCTGGCTCGAACAGCCTATCCGCAACAGCGCGTTCGAGCATCGGCCACAGCGTCGCCTTCTGGCCTCCATAGTACGCGCGCAGAGCGGCTTCCAGCGACGCATACGCTTGCTGTTCAGCGAGCGCCGTCAGCTCGTAGTCGATCCAGGCATAGAGAGCCGCGTGCAGGCCACGACTAAACATCTGCACGATGTCTGACGGCGTCGCGGCAGAGAGAGCAATTCCGGCGATCATGTCGTAGTGATCGGCCAGCGTCAGCTGCCGTGCGCGAAGACGAAGACTATTCGGTTGGTGGCTTTAGATCGAGGCGTGCGGCCGCCTCGGCCGCCACCGCCTCCAGAACCGGCGCCCAGTCACCACCAGTCGCCTGCCGGATGAGGCGGACCGATCGATACCAGGGCATCGTGTCCGCCTCGGCTCCGTAACGCCACTCGGGCGTGACCGGCAGCATCGCCAGTCCCGGCGCGCCGAGCGCGCCTGTGAGGTGGACCACGGCGGTCTGCACCGAGACGACGAGGTCCAGGTTGAGGACAAGGCCTGCAATATCGTCGAAGTCGTCGATGTCTCGCGCAGGGAATGCCCGGATGGGTGACGCGAGGCTCGCATTGATCGCTGCAAGCTCCTCGGTCACGTCACCATATTGGAGGCTGACGAACTCACACTCGGGAAGGGTCAGAACCGGCCCGAGTTGGTCGAGTTTGAGGGAGCGTGCGTTTTGTCCAGTCCTGGCGATACCGCCACGCCACGAAAGACCAATGCGACGCTTGCCGCTCGAAGGACCAAGTCGCTGGGCCCATTTGGCGACCGCCTGGTCTGACGGCTTCAGATAGGGCGCGCCCGGGAAGTCCTCGATCCGGTTGCGGAACAACCGGCCGAGCGAGGCCGCGCCAATCACAACGGCAAATGCTCGCGGATCGACTACCGGCGTGTGGGGCAACTCGAGCGCCGGGAAGCTCTCCGCGAACAGCCCGCGCAAGCGGTGATCGCACACCAGCGCGACCCGTCGGGCGACCGCAAGAAGATCGGGCAATATGCTCGCGAACATGATGACGTCGCCGACGCCTTGCTCGCCCACCAGCAGAATGTCTCGTCCCGTCACATCGTCAACCGAGAGATTTGCCATTACCCGCTCGCGCAGCGCCGGGGTGGCGGTCTCGGCGCCGACAGTGCGCAGGAACTCACCTACCTCCCATCGTCGCTCATTGTCGCGCCAGCCAGCTTCGAAGTTCTGCAACAGGAGATGGCAGAAACTTCGCAGGAGGTAGCCTTCGGCGTTGGTGGGCTGCAGCGTGACGGCGCGGTCAAAAGCCGCCACGGCGTCCGCGGGCCGGCGCAGCCTCCGCAGCAGCACCCCGCGGGTGCGGTGTGCGTCGGCAAGCCCAGGGGCCACAGCAATCGCCCGCTCGGCGGCCGCGAGCGCCTCGTCGAGCTGCCCCAGACGCCCCAGCGCGGCGGCACGGCCGTTGTGCGCCGGTGCGGACGCATCATCGCGCGCCAACGCTTGATCGAAGGCCTCCAGCGCCTCTGGCGTCCTGTCCAAACTCAGCAACAGGTCGCCGCGCTGCACATACAGGACGGCGTCAGGCTGCAGCGCCAGGCCGCGTTCGATACTGGCTAACGCCTCCGGCAGCCGACCCAAGCGACGCAGGGCGGTGGCTTCATTCTGGTGTGCGGGCACATAGCGCGGCGCGAGACGGAGCACGCGCCGATAAGCTTCAACCGCCTCGGCAAGCCGGCCTGCTTGATGGTGCCGCACGCCGACCTGGAACAGCTGCTTCGCGCTCGGCGGAAGGACGTTGGACATAAGCGCCGCTTAGCACGCGCCGCCGACAGAGGTCGAGGCGGCGCTCCACGCACGCGCGACACCTCGCCCAGAACAACCTGGCCGCTCGGACCCCGCGTCCGACGCCCCTTGCTTCCCATTGCACCCTCGGTAGAAGCTGCGCCCGCGCCCACGGATGCTCAACGTGGCAGCACACCAGCCGGGGATTCCTTTGACACTTCCAAACGTCCTCGACGTCTACATCGGCTACGACCGGCGGGAGATCATCGCCTATCACGCGCTGGCCCAGAGCATCCTCGAGCAAAGCACGCGGCCAGTCCGGCTTACCCCCATCAACCTCGCCAACTTGGTCGGGGTGTTCGAGCGCGAGAGCGTGCCGACGCAATCCACCGAGTTCTCGTTTTCACGCTTCTTGACGCCCTATCTCTCGGGGTACACGGGGTGGTCGCTGTTCATGGACTGCGACATGATCCTGCGCGGGGACGTAGCTGAGCTTTTCGCCCTGGCCGACGACAGATATGCTGTGATGGTGGCCAAGCACAACTATGTGCCTCGCGACCAGATCAAATTCCTCGACCACGTGCAGACACGCTACGCCAAGAAGAACTGGTCAAGCGTCATGCTGCTCAACAATGCCCGCTGCTGCGCCTTGACGCCACAGTACGTCAATACGGCTTCGGGCCTTCAATTGCACCAGTTCCATTGGCTCGAGGGGGAGCATGAGATCGGCGACCTTCCGCTGGCCTGGAACTGGTTGGTCGGCGAATACAACTACGATCCCGCCGCACGCATCGCCCATTTCACCCGCGGCGGGCCCTACTTCGAGGCCTACGCGGGCTGCGACTACGCCGACGAGTGGCGCGCCTTCCGCGACAGGGCCTTCAGCGCAGGTGCACGGCCAATTTAGACGACGCCATTCCGCTAGCTGGCGGCATGGCGATGGGCCGCGACAGGACGATCAGCGGAGCGAAGTATGGCCTTCGCCGAGCGCCAGCCGCGGCCGCGCTAGGCTTAATTCTCGGCGGTCCGGCCTTTAACGAACACGATCACGCCGAGGGGCATGGCGCGGGCTTCGAGGATCTGGAACCGAGGTTCGAGCCGTTCCAGCCACCACTCGGCAGGGCGCTGGATCAAGTGCGCATTCCGGCCGTCCGGCAGAACCTTCTGAGCCGGCCCCGTGTGCACAGTGAACAGCCCATGACTCACTGTGATCCGCCGAAGATCGTCCAGGACCGCATCGAGACAATCGGGCTCCACATGCTCCAACACGTCTATGCAGCAGACAAGGTCCGCCGGACAAGGCTCGCCGTAGTCCGGGAACGCGGGATCATAGGGTCTGTAGTCCACCGCGATGCGCTCTTCGCGGAGGGCCGCTTCGAGACGTCGTTTTCCCGCGCCGTAGTCCGACAAGGAGCTCGCACCCAGCGTCCTGACCACCCGCGCGACCAGCGGCGCGAAGTGGACCGAGGCAACGCCATAGTTCGGATTGCGGTGCAGCTGCTGTTGTTGGGTGCGGTACTCGTCTGAAATCAGCGAGGCAGGCGAACCGTTAACCATCTCTGAAGCTTATCATCGTACCGCATACGCGCAAAGCGGCGACTTTCTCGGCTATGCATCGCTAGCTGGCCTTAGGCCCGCTCAGGCTCGACGAAATAGTAACTCATCCGCCGACCTTAGCCGCCGATTGGTCGTCCGCAAGCGGACGTCCCAAACGTCCGAGAAGGGTCGAAAGCGGCCATCAACGGTGAGGGCGCTGGAACGTCTGCTCTTCGGCGTGATCCCAATGTCCGCTGCTGGCGCAATCCGGACCGTTCACCACCAAAGTCCGGGCGCTGAGCGTGCGCCACCGCCCGGACGCCTCAAGGACGAGCCGCAGGCGGTCGCGCTGGCGCGCGATTCTTGACCCGTCCGGCAGGCGGCGCTTGTTGCTGCCGTGGACTTAAGGCGGGTTGCGCGCCGGGGGCGCCGAACCAGCTAATCCTTCAACGCCTTCCGCAGCGCCTCATTGATCCGCCCCTGCCAGCCGGGGCCGGTTTCGCGGAAGCCGTCGAGGACTTCGGCGTCGAGGCGCAGCGTCACCTGGCGCTTGGGGTTGTCGAGCTTGGGCCGGCCTCGGCGGGTAAGCGTGCCTTGGGCGGGCCTGATGAGCTGGTCGCCATGCCAGAGCGCCGCGCGCTGGATGACGTCGTCGGACCATTCGGGCGCGTCGTCAGGATCCGTCCAGCCACGCGAGGTATCTTTTCCGTTCGCGGTCATTGCACTTCCTCATCGAGATGTCGTCGCGCTCCGTCCAGACCACCCTCACGACGTTGTCGTTCAGCCAGCCGATCGTCTGCCAGCGGGTTTCGCCATAGTCCCGCCGGTCATCCTCGATGGAGAGGTGCTGGCCGGCGAAGACGTGGGCGGCGTCTTCGAAATCTAGATTGCGGTGCTCAAGCGTGAGCGCCCGCCTTTGTGGGTCGTAGGTCAGGCGCATAGCGCGTCCCCATCCTGGAATTGATCAACATCGACTGTCCTTCCAGAAACGACGCAGGTCTGCGCAACCGACCTACGATATTTGTAGCTACAGATAATAATCCTGTCAAGGATATTTGTAGCTACAATAATAAGTCCACCTCGGAGCTTGCTCCACCGTCCGGACGCCTCAAGGACGGGCCGCAGGCGGTCGCGCTGGCGCGCGATCCTTGACCCGTCCGGGCGGCGGCGCTTGTGGGCTGCCGTGGACTTAAGGTGGGTTGCGCGCCGGGGGCGCGGCACAGCAGACGATGTCATGTCAGCCCTTTTACCTCCCCCGCGAAGCGGCGGGAGAGGGACCGCTCGCCGAGCGTCGCGAAGAGCGAGGTGTGGAGGGGGCGAGCCTCACGCGCTGAGCTTGGGGGCGGCTGGTCGGCCTACGGAGACTGAGGCTCGCCCCCTCCCCCATCGGCTCTTCGGCCGATGGTCCCCCTCCCGCCGCTTCGCGGGGGAGGTAAAGCGAAGGGGTGGGGCGCCGGGCTAGCCGCCCTCCCCCTCCAGCCGCTCCACCACGCTCAGATAGAACGCCCCCGCCTCGGCCACGACGGCTTCGAGCGCGCGCGCCCTCCCCGTCTCGAACACCGCCTGAGTTGCCATTGACACCACGCTCACGCTTGCCGACCGTGGACGCGGGGACCCGGCTGGTCGCGTCTTGAGGGTTAGAGATGGACTCGACCTGGGGGAACGTCGCGAAGATCGCGGTCGTGATCGTGTTCATGGCCATCGGGCGAGCGATCCACGCGGGCGATCGCACCGCCGCGCTGAATGGGCGCGTGCCGCTGTCCCGGCGGGCGAAGCTTCAGTATTCGATCTACGTCCTTGCGGCGATCGTACTGGGGCTTGCTGGGCTCATGTGGGGCCGCTAGCCGCGTCGCGGCGTCGAGGTCTGAAGTTCGGACATGATGGTCGGATTGCTGTTGGCCGCGCTGTTGCAGGCGGATCCGCCCGGGCGCGCCGTGGGCGAAGAGCGGTTGGTGGCGGGGGCGAGCGACACGCTCGGCGGATGGAGCTGGCGGCGGTTAGCGCTGTGCGCGCCGCTCGCCCCCTCCACCCCGGGCTCTACGGCCGGCTGCGCCGACCTCGGCCCGCGGTCCCCCTCCCACGCTTCGCAGGGGCGGTAAACGTTTGCGACGCGCGCTGGAGGTGATGACCGCGTCTCACCCGTCTGCGACCTTCAAGAAGGCCGGCTTGCGGGGGTGACGGCGCTGTCGTCGCGGTTTGCCGCCGGACCCCGGCGCTTGACCCGGCCCGGACGGCAAAAAGGGCCGGGAGCCAGGCTCCCGGCCCTCTTCGTTTTTCGGGCGGTGGCGGGCGATCAGGCGATCGCGGCGCGGGCCGTGCGGCGGCGACGCAGCGCGCCGCCGGTCAGGCCGAAGCCCGCGATCATCAGGCCCCAGGTCGCCGGTTCCGGAACCGCCCCGAACCCCGTGAAGTTCAGCTGCCCGCTGTAGCCATGGGCCGTGTCGTTCCGGTTTTTCATGGTCACGGTGAGCAGCTGGGGCACATTCGACGGGGTCACGTAGAACGAATAGGCCGTGCCCTTGGTGATGCCTAACCACGTCACCCCGCCGAACGAGAGCGCGATCAAGTCGAGATCGGTCGACCCGACGGCGACGTCCAACAGGCCCTCTGAGTTCAGCATCAGCGAGAACGCCTGTGCGATGGTCGTTTTCTCGACGACCTCAAGGTTGTCCCAGCCGCCGCTTGTCCCGTCGAAATTGCACACGGCGTTGGTCGCGTCGACGCACGCAATCGTCGCCGCTTGCGCGCTGGACATTGTGAAGGCGCTGGCCACCGTTGCGGCCGCGATCATCATGGTCTTGAGCTTGTTCATCGATACCCCCTGGCGTTTGCCATGACTGTCCGGAACGACCCGGAACGCGTCATCCGATACGTGCTGTTCACTTGCGGACATCCGCCAACGCGAAGATCTGGCCGGGGCTTGGGCCCTGGATCCGGGTTCGCATCTCGATCATCCCCTCGCCGGCCGGTCACGTCGGCCTGTCGACACAAGGCGCCCGGGAGGTCTGCGGCCGTCAACTGTACATTTCTGCCAGGGCTCGGGTGACAGAGCGGAGACGGGTCGGGCTCGGGGCCACGTCACGTCGTCCGCGGTGGGTGGGCGGAGGTCCGAGGCGAGCGCTGAGCCGCCGACGGCCCGGACGGACGCGTTCGATCGCAGAATGTTCTTTCTTTGTTCTTGACATTCCCGTGGGAATTTGAGAGGGTTCGGGTGGGGTTCGGGCTTGCGCGCGGACGGCGGGACCTTGGGGTCTGGGCCGGGGCGGCGGTGACGCGTCAGGGCTCCTCGTCAGCGACATTCGAGCAGCAAGGAGCAACCCATGGCGCGTGGGGATGAGAAGGGCGTGGTCGCCGGCGATGCGGCGTATGCGCAGGTGGTGCGGGCGAACCGAAAGGGGAACCGGACGGAGAACCGGCGGGGCGCGGTGGGCGGCGTCGAGGGGTCGGTGCGGTATTCGGCGGTGGTGGTGCGCCGGATCTGCGAGCGCGTGGAAAGCGGGGAGAGCCTGCGGACCATCTGCGCGGACGCCGACATGCCGCACCGGACCAGCCTGCGGGCCTGGGCCAAGCGGATGCCCAAGGTGGCCGAGGCCCTGGACCGGGCGCGGGCGGCGGCGGGCTGGCACGAGCTGGGCGGGCGCCAGCCAGTGTGGTGCGAACAGACGGCGCGGGACATCTGCACCCGGCTGGCGGCGGGCGAAACACTGGCGCAGATCGCGCGCGATCCGACCATGCCGTCGCTAGCGACGATCTATTACTGGCGCTCGCGGCATCCGGAGTTCGGCGACGCGGTGATGCTGTCGCGGCAGGTGCAGGCCGAACAGTTCTGCGACCTGGGCTGGGAGATCGCCTCGGCGGTGACGCCGACCGACGCCTACGCCACCCACGTGAAGCTGACGCAGTTGCGCTGGACGGCGGCGGCGCTGTCGCCGGCGCGGTTCGGGCGGTTCAAGGCGGTGACGCAGGAGGACGTGGCCGAGATGGAGGCGGAGCCGGCCAAGCCGGCGGCGCCCGCGCCGAAGACGGTGATCTTCCAGGTCCGCCGGTTCAAGGCCGAGGTCCAGCCGGACGGGACGAAGAAGGTGGTCAGCTATCTGCGCGACAGCCGGACGGGGGAGCTGGTGCGGGAGCATCCGGAGACGCCGGAGCAGGCGATCCCGACGACGGTGGAACCGCCGGGGCCCTGGATTACGTGACGGGCGTGGCGATGGCGGCCGCGCCGTCTCAGGCTAGCGCGATGTCCAGGGGCGCGCCTTGGACGATCCCTGGTTGGCCGCCGCCTGTTCCCGCTGGAAGCGCCCGCCCCGCGGCGGCTTCGGCCGGGCGTCGAGCGTCGCCTGCTTCAGCCGCAGGGCGCGCTTGATCGGGGTTTCGTCCGGGTGGTCGGTCATGCGGCCTGGCTCCGATGGCGCGCGCCGGCGGGCGGGTCTATTCGGGGCTGGCCGACTTGCGTGAGCGGCGCGGCTTTTCCACGACCGGCTCATATCCGGCCTCGCGGGCCTTCTCGCGCCACTGTTTGGCGGACTCGAGGAAATGGGCGCGCGTGATGCCAAGCGACGCCGCGGCGTGCGCTTCCGCGGCCAGCGCGCGCTTCTCGTAGTCTTCGCCCTTGCTCATGGTCGCGAGCCGTACCGGTCGCGCGCGAAGACTGCAATGATCCTGACGGCCTAGCGGCGAATTGCGTCGCGCCGGCGCGGAGGTGAAGGTCGCCGCCCTTCCCTCACCCGAACGAGATCGGGAGGGCGCCGGCGTAGAGGTGGGGGTTGCGGGTGAAGTGGAAGGCGGCGGTGAAGAGGCCCTGCCGGGCGAGGTCGAGGGCCGAGTAGTCGGGGCCGTAGGGGCGGCAGCGCTGTTGCAGGGCGCGGAGGCGCTGGACGTAGGGGCGGAAGGCCGTGAAGGCCGCCAGGGCTTCGTCCGGGTCGGCCAGGCGGCGGTTGCCCTGGGGGTGACCCGGCTGGGGGGCCGGGGCCGGGTCGGGGGCGACGTCGGCGTAGAAGTCGGGCCGGCGGGTGAAGTGGTAGGCGGCCGTCTGGAGGCTGTCGAGCGGGATGCTGAGCGCCAGCCAGTCGGGGCCGAGGCGGGGACATTCCTGCTGCAGGGCCTTGAGATCGCGCACCCAGGGCGTGAGCGCGGCGAACTCGTCGCGGGCGCGGTCGGGAGGGCCTAGGCCAAGGTAGGTGCGCTGAACCATGGATGGAACATAGCGCGAACATCTGGCCGGGATGCAAGCCCCATCGGCGCGGGTGCGGCGTATAGCCGGGGATAAGTGCGGCGGGCTGCACGGGCGCAAATGTCGGCGGGCGGACGCCCCGCGCGTCGTTAGGATAGGCGGCGGTGGAGCCGGCGGACCTTGGGAGGCGCGCATGGGCAGGCTGGTGTACGGGATGATGCAGTCGCTGGACGGCTATGTGGCCGGCGTCGAGGGTGGGCCGGACCTGCCGATGCCGGGACCGCACCTGCACCAGCATTTCAACGACCATGTGCGGGGGCTGGCCGGCTGTCTGTACGGCCGGCGGCTCTATGAGATGATGCGCTACTGGGACGAGGATCGGCCCGAGTGGGGGGCGATCGAGCGCGACTATGCGGCGGCCTGGCGGCCGCTGCCGAAGTGGGTGGTGTCGACGACCCTGCGCGAGGTGGGGCCGAACGCGACCTTGGTGTCCGGGGACCTGGCGGGGCTGGCGCGGCGGCTGAAGACCGAGCTCACCGGCGACATCGACGTGGCGGGGCCGACGCTGGCGGGCGGGCTGACCGACCTGGGGCTGATCGATGCGTACCAGCTCTATCTGCGGCCCGTGGTGCTGGGCGGCGGAAAGCCTTACTTCGCCGGCGCGCGGCCCCCGCTGACGCTGGTCGACCACGCGACGATCCCGGAGGATGCGGTGCGGCTGACCTATCGCCCGGCCTAGAGACTGAGCCGGGGCTCAGGCCAGGGCGGCGCGGGTGCGGCGGCGGAGCATGGCGCCGACCGCGCCGAAGCCCAGGATCATCAGCGCCCAGGTCGCGGGCTCGGGCACGGCGACCGAGCCGCCGCCCAGGATCGGCTCATTGCCCAGCGGCGGGGGAACGGGGGCGGCGGGGGTCAGCAGATTGCCGCCGTAGCCATTGCCGTTGAGGCTGATCGCGCCGTTGAAGCGGCCGGCGATCAGGTCGCCGTCGATCGTTCCGCCATTGCCCTGGAAGGCGGCGAAGGGGGCCAGGACCGTGCCGCTGAGCGAGACGCCGCCGGCGGTGATCGAGGTGGCCTCGTAGAAGTTCCAGAGGATGTTCGAGCTGTTGTTGAAGTAGAGGCCGCCGGCGAGGTTCACGGTGGTCCCGCTGACGTTGATCAGGATCTGGGAGCCGGAGGTGATGGCGCTGCTGGTCCAGTTGATGGACGACAGGTTGGCGGCGGTGATCGAGAAGACGTTGAGGTCGGCGTTGGAGCCGGTGAGCTGCAGGCCGCCCCACTGGATCGCCGACGCGCCCGTGGCGGTCTTGGTCGACAGGCTGGTGCTGAGGTTCTTCAGCCGCAGGTTTTCGGCGGTGAAGTCCACCGGCAGGGTGGTGACGCCGCTGACCACCGGCAGATAGACGGGGGTGTAGTCGCCGCCGCCCACCAGGGCCTGGCCGGCGATGGAGCCGCCGTTGTTGTAGGTCAGGTCGCCGCCGACCACGAGGCTGGCCGGATTGGCCGCGGTGGCGCCGCCGATGCTGGTGCTGGTGAAGGTGGCGTTGCCGCCCACGGCGACCCGGTTGCCGAAGTTCTGGCCGTTCATGTTGAGATCGCCCAGCACATAGAGCTGGAAGTCGTTGGCGGTCTCGGCGGCCGCGGCCGGAACGGCGGCGGTGGACAGCGCCGCGACGGCGGCGAGAACGGACAGGCGCATATCGATCGATCCATCTGCGGGCGGCGTCGCCGCCACCGCTATTCACCCGACCGACCAGCTTGGCCGTCGGAGGCGGGCATATAGCGTGCAGTGCAGTATAAATCGCGTTAGCAAATGACCGCAGCCTACCCGAAACGGGGCGCCGTCCCCTTCATTCGGGATTCACCATGGCCGCTAACCATGTTGCATTGCAGCAAATCCGGATCAGGTTTCGCGGCCGGTCAGGGTGGTCATGACGGTGGTCAGCGGCTCGTCGACCACCACGTGCTGGCCGCCGGTGACGTAGATCTTGGTGCTCTCGGGCCCCATCATGGTGACCAGGGTCACCTGTTCGACGTTGAGGCAGACGGTGCGATTGCCGTCGGCGCGGAAGGCGACGAACCTGGCCATGACATGGGCTCCCTTGGCGACGGGGGCAAGATGTCGGCGTTGGGCCGGCCGGTCTAGAGGGCCTCGCGGGCGAAGCTGCGGGCGCCGACCCGCCGCCAGGCGCCGATCAGCCGGTCTTCCCGCCAAAGCTGAAGGGCCACGCCTTCGGCGGCGAACTGCGCCCGCCGGGCGGCGGCGGTGTCGTGAGGGGCCTGGAAGGTGTCCTGCAGCCGGCGGCCGTCGGGCGCGATATCGATCGCGACATAGGAAATCAGCTTGGACATCGCCTGGTCACGCCTCCCACAGCGGGGCCGCGCCGTATTCGGCGTCAGCCCATCCAGCTCATAACTTCGAACGGTGGAACGTTGTTCCCGCGCCGCTCAGGATTGTCAGCGCGTCGATCTTCCGCGCATGTGCGGG
>JAIXTR010000503.1 GCA_027483845.1 Caulobacteraceae bacterium
CCCTTCTCGGCGTGGATGTCCATCATGTGGACCGCCTTGCCGGGCGCGTTCTCGCCGACGGGCGTGAACTCCGGCGCGCCCTTGCGGTGGAACTTTTCGGGATCGTCGTTGGCGATGACGGCCCCGTCCTTGTCCAGCAGCTCGCCGTCGCGGTTGCGCTTGAACACCGCCCGGAAGTTCCAGCCGTGGCCGTGATAGTCGGCGAACTGGGTGTCCTTCAGCTTGGGGTTCAGGCCGAACACGTCACGCAGGAAGTCCAGATCCGCCCACTTGCCCCGCGGCGCTGCGCCCTCGGGGTTGCGGTTCAGCACCTTCCGGATCTCCTCGGAGGTCGGATATTTCTGCCGTTCGGGCCACATGAAGGGCGCATCGGCCTCGTAGTCCCACATCGTGTAGCCGAGGTAGGTGTTCACGAACATGTTCGGCTGGTGCATGTGGCAGTTCATGCACTGGGCCGTGGGGATGGCCCTGGTGAAGGCGTGCTTGATCGGGTGGCCGGGTTCGTCCTTCGAGATGGTGGGGTCGGCCTGGGCGCTCTGCCCGTCGCGGCCGAACTGAGCCCAGGTCGAGCTGGCGTGCGGCTGGCGATTGTTCGCATAGACCACGTGGCACGAGGCGCAGCCCGACGAGCGGTAGTCGCCCGGCTGGTCGTTGGTGCCCATGAACCAGGTGAAGGGGTCGTTCAGGCGGGTCTTGTGGATGTTCAGGAGCGGGATCGCCGCGCGCAGGCCGGTGCCCGGTCCACGGTTCGACTGGCGGATGTCCGGACGCCCGGGCTCTTCCAGGCGCTGGAGCGAACCGTTGGCGTTGGGCAGGCCGACCTCAGCGAACTGCGTGTTGATGTTGCGCCCGCCGCGCTCAAACACCCGGAAGATGTCGCCCGGCGGGGTCACCTGCCACGTCGGCAGCGGATAGAGGGTCGGCAGCGCGCCGCGCTTGGCCTGCGCGGGCGTCACCGTGCCATGTGGATTGCCCGGCGACAGCAGCCGGGCGGGCTCGCCGTGCCTGGTGTAGGCCTCGCCCAGGACGTAGTTTTTATAGGGCAGGACCCCGTTATTGTAGGACGCGCCGCCGAAGAACATGGCGCCAGTGGCCATCAGCGAGCGCTCGGCCTTCTCGATCAGATCCATGTGGCAGGCGCCGCAGGCCTGGCGCGCCACGCGGTAATCCGACGGGTTCACGAACCGGATGAACTCGGGGGATTCCTTGTTCAGCAGCGTGTAGCTCTGCTTCGGATTGGCGGAGCTGGGATAACTCCAGGTCTTCGGATACCTCGGCAGGACGTGGGCGCGATCGCGCAGCGCCGCATAGGGCGCCGAGGTCCTGGCCAGACCCGCAGGCGACATGACGCTCGCATCGCCGCCGTGGCAGGAGGCGCAGCCCAGCTTCACCGCCTGCGACACGTGCATTGTCTTGGCGTCGCTGTCGGTGTGGCAGGTGATGCAGCCGGCGCTGGCCTGGTCGGCCTCCGCGTCGGTCATCCCCAACTTGGCGGCGGGAAAGACGGGGTAGGTGCGCGCGACCGGTTTTTCCGCATCGCTGGCCTTCGCGGACAGGGGCGCGAGGAGAGTCGCGGCGATCAGCGCTCCCGTCCTCAGCCATTTTGTCCCGAATTTCAGCATCTTGCCCCTAAAAGGTGAGAACGGCGTTTAGCAGAATGGAGTAGTAGCGCTTGTTCCGCTCGCTGTTGTCGAACAGGTCGTTGAAGCCTTTGCCGGGATCGAATGCGGCGGCCGAGGCTCGTAAGACGATGTTCTGAGTCATCTGCGGCCGCCAGATTGTCGAGAGCGACGCGTCCCACCCCAGCGACTTCGGGACCGAGCCTTCCATCCGCAGCGCCTGCAGCACGGAGGTGTTGGCGAAGCCGATGTGATTGACGTTGGTCGAGACGCGCAACTCCGGCGTCAGATCGAAGTCCGCGCCGGCGCCCAGCAGAACCGTGCCGGGGTTGGTGAAGTTGGACTGACCCGCCTCCTTCGAGGACCGCAGGCTGTTCAGCACGCCGTTGCGCCCGTTGATCCCGATCGCCCGGCCCGCGCCTGCGGCGGGGATGGTTTGGCGGATCCAGTAGCTGGTGTCCGAGCCGGCGAACTGCGGGTTTTCGAAGATGGCGTCGAAGCCCGTCTCCTTGCCGTCATAGGGGTCTTTGTCCCCCGACGCATACAGGCCCTGCAGCCGCAGGCGCACCCAGCTGAAATCGATCGAGGGCTCGGCCGCCACGAAGTAGGCCCGGATGTCGGCCTTGCGGCCGGTCATGAAATTCGCGCGGTCCTCGCCGATCGCGTAGTAGGCCGAGGCCGTCAGATTAATCCGGCCGAGACGGCCGTCGGCATTGTAGCCCAGGTAGGTCACGTCATAGTCGCGACCGCGCAGGCTGCCCAACAGCGCGGGGCGCTGGGGAAAGCCGTTCTTGTCGACGTAGATCTCGTCGCCTTCGCGATTGCGGTTGTGGATCACCGTGACCTGGCTGGTGATCCCCGGCAGCGGGAGATCCTGACGATAGAGGTTGCCGACGAAGACCAGATCGTCGCGCAGGTTCTGGGTCACGTCGTTCAGGCCCGAGTTGGTGTCCTTCTCGACCCGCCAGAACGCCGCGAGATTGTACTGGAAGCGGTTGTTGTCGCGGTTGCCGAACAGCCGGACGCCAAGCTGGTTGTCCTGGAAGAGAAACCCGCGGAAGTCGCTGGAGAAGGGCTGGATGCCGACCCGCACGCTGTCGAAGTCGTAGCGGTCGGAGACGTTGCGCAGGTGGTAGTCGAGGAAGACCTCCTGCACGCCAACGAAGGCGTCGTTCCGGTGGCTCTTGCGGCTGGGCTCGACGTAGAGGACGCGCTTCTCAGGCACGTCGACGTAGTTGTCCTGGAAAGCCAACGCGACGCGAAACTCGATCTCGGGCGGCTTATAGGCCGTCGAGCCTTTGATGATCGAGGCGGACGCGATGAAGGTCTGGGCCATGACCAGGCTGGTGGACTTGCCGAACACGTCGAGGCTGCCCGGACGCTCGGTCGTCTGCACGCCAACGGGGACGGGGAAGCTGCGGGGCTCGATCACCGTGTCCGACACGCCGGTGAAGGCGAAGAACCAGTCGTGAGTGCCCTTGAGCGGCAGGTCGCCCTTCAGGACGTTCTGGTTATAGGGATCGAACCACCGGGGCTTGGTCACGCCCAGCGCGCCGGCCAGCCGCCACCGGTCGGGGACCGGGACCTCGTCCTGCGGAAAGGCCTCGGGCGGCGGGGCGCGAACGGCGCCCGGGTTGTCCTGAACCACGGGTGGCGGCAGGTCCTTCACCCGACCCGGAATGCGCCGGCCCTCCAGGATATCGTCGATGGTCGGCGCGGGCTCGCCGTCGACGGGCGTGCCGACATCGACCGCGGGAGAGCGCGTCGGGATCGCTCCCTGGGCCCGCGCAACGAGACCCCCATCCAGTGCCGCCAGGATGACCTGTTCCCGCCCCGCCAGGACGTCATCGATAGACAAGGCGGACGCCCCACGCGCCGACGCACCACTCGCCGACCCGAAAAGGGCGACAGCGGCGGCCAGGGCCAGGAGGGGCGTCCGGCGCACGTCTATTTCCCCTGACACACGTTCTGGTCGTTCGTGTCGAGGAACGGCGCGAAGGGGCAGCTGACATAGCGCAGCCGGGCCGGCGCGGTCGGTCCGACCACCAGCTGGTCCGCCCGCATGGCCGCCGCGGCGTTGGACAGGTTCTGCACCCGGTTCCCGCCATTGTAGAGGCCGAGGAACGCGATCATGTCGTCCTGGTCGATGCCGTCGCCGGAGACGCCAATCGCGCCGACCAGACGACCGCCCCGGTAGATCGGAACGCCGCCCGGGAAGATCTGAATGCCGTTCTGCAAGCGGTTCTGACCCGGCGCGACGTCGGGGATGGCGGTGCAGCGCTGGGGCGTGTCGGTCGCCGACGCGCCGGTGATGAAGTTCAGGTGCTGGCCGATATTGCCGATCACCAGCGCCGACTGCAGCCCGGTGGAGAGCGGGCTCCACTGCGCGATGGAGCGGGACAGCGGACCGTTGGGCCGGCCCACTTCGCCATCGGGGAAGTAAGGGCGCGCCAGGTTGCCGATGCTGCGCGCACCGAACGCAGTCTTGCCCGTCAGCGCGGTCGCGTCCGCGAAGAAGTCGCGGGTCTTCTGGACAAAGCCACGCACATCCGCGCTGGGATCGCCGCCGAGCTCGGCGGCCGCGAAGGTCCCGGAGAAGAAGCTGGCCGTCCGCGCCTTCTGTGCCGAGACGTCGATGCCGAACACCGGCGCGTCCGGCGAGCGGACGATCCCCAGGATCTGGCCGCGGCTGTCGACCACCGTGATCGAGACCTGCGCCTTGCTGTCCAGGGGGCGACGGATCTGGGCTCGCGCCCGGCTCATGACGTTGAAGGCTTCCTCCAGCACGCCCCGGACCTCGGTCTCAGTGAGGGCGGTCAGGCCGTCGGCGGCGTCGGTGCCAGCGCGGATCGGGAAGCGGTTGGCGCCGACGCCGTTGGTCAGCACCATGGCGCTGGCGTTGGCGAACTCGGCGGTGGTGGCCAGCCGCAGTCCCGAGGCCTCGGTCCCGTAGACGGCGCCGGCCAGGGCGCCCCCGCCCGCATAGTAGCCGGTCACCGGCGTGAAGGCGCCCGTCCCGGCCGGCAGGCTGGCGAAGGGCGGCGCGCTGGACGGCGTGGACTTCAGGCTGGCGGCGCTGGCGTCGCTGAAGCGCAGCGTCGTGCCATCGACGCTGACCCGCTCGGCGCGAATGTCGGTCGGGGCGTCGAACCCGGTGGCGGCCGCATAGGCGATCGCCTCTTCGGCGTCGTCGTCGGTGTCGAGAATGTTCTTGTCGAAGCCGTAGTCGCCGTCGGCCATGACGCCCACGCCGCCGACGACGACGCCGTTCTTGTACAGCGGGAAGCCGCCGGGGTCGGCCGAGAGACCCAGCGGCGATCGGCGCGGCCCAATGCTGGCCGTGGCGGTCCGCGTGGTCACGTCTGAGCAGGGCAGAGACGAGAACTGCACCCCGAACAGCGGTCCGCTTTCGAGCCCCACAGCGGACGGCGACGGCGGGAAGTGCTCCTGGACGATCTGGCTGGCCGTCCGGGTGGAAAAGGCGTTGCCGCTGGACGACAGGTAGGCCCCGGTGATCGCCTTGGCGATGGCGCCGCCGGCGGCCGGGACGACCACGCCCTGCGCATCCATGTTCTGGCCGTTGGGAGCCGCCCGGAGCGTCGCCGTCGCGCGCGCGCCGGTCATCGAATAGACCGCCAACACATTGCCCACACGGTCGGTCACAGCGATGACGGCGGGCAGGTTCCGGGCCCGCGCCTCGGCCACCGCCTGCGCGATGACCTGCTGCACCTCGGCGGCCGACAGCGATTGGGCGGCCGGCAGCGTGTACGCGGGAGCCGACGGTGTCGGGTTCGGTGTCGGTGTTGGCGTCCCGCCGCCACCGGAACCACCGCCACCCCCACAGGACGCGAGCGCCAACGCGGCCACGGACACGGCCCAGCGCGTAGCAGACATCATCGTAGAGACCTCGCGGCCTGAGCCACCTGCGCCAGGGAGGCGCGGAAGGCGTCGGGCCGATAGCTGTTGGGGTCACGCACCTGAGCATAGGCGCGATCCAGGTTCGGGCGGATCCGGGTGACCGCCCCACGATCCACCTGGCCGGCGTTGGCCATGGCGTTCAGCAGGGTGTCGGCCGCCATCACCGCCTGGGCGCTGCCCGCATAGTCGGTGTAGCGACGGGCGATCTCGCCCTGCAGGATGACGTCGACGATCGCCAGGGTCTCGCCCCGCGTAAAGCTGCGCGCGGCGAAAGCGTCGGACAGGGCGCGCGCCGTGCCAGCGAGCTTGGCCGCGGCCCGAACCGACTCGGCCTTGTCCCGCGCCAGGGCCGCATGGAAGGCGCGGCTGTCGGCGTCGAGACGTGCGCCGAGGCTGGGGGCGACCACCTGGGCGGCGGCCGATAGCATGATCATGTTCTCGTCGTTGAACGGCGGCGTGCCGGACGGGATCGGACGGCCGGGGTTGGCCTGCCATTGCGGGCGCGCCTTGGGATCGTCGGAGATCTGCCGGTGACAGGCATGGCAGTCGAAGAAGTAGAGCTCCGGAAACGCTCCCTGCCCGCGCCCGGACGTCCCGTAAAGCGTCAACGCGCGATCCATGGCCATGGCCTGGCCCACGGCCCAGGTCTTCACCCCACCAGCGTAGGTTTTGCGCTTCACGTAGTCGGCGTCGACGTCCCAATGCTGCTGCAGGCTGGAGAACAGGTCGAGCTCGAAGGCGACGCGGGGATGACCCGCGGCCATGATTTCATGGCTCACGAACTGCCCGGGCTTGTTGCTGCCGAAGTGGCAATCCAGGCAGACGCCGGCGCGAACCTTCGGGTTCTCGAGGGGGCGCATGCCGCGCGAGACGTTGTCGGCGTGGGTGCCGGTCACCGTGCGGTGGCTAGCCAGCCACCCGCTCGATCCGCCGTGAC
>JAIXTR010000486.1 GCA_027483845.1 Caulobacteraceae bacterium
ACGCCATCCATCACCGCGGCGACGGCGGTCTGGCCCGACATCTCGCCGACGTCCTGGCTGAAGTAGCCGATGGTCATGCCGGGATCGATGACGACCAGGCCGTCGTCGGGCTGCTCCTGGCCGGTGATCATGCGGAACAGGGTGGTCTTGCCGGCGCCGTTCGGGCCGACCAGCCCCACCTTCTCCCCCTTCTGGACGCTCATCGAGGCTTCGATGAACAGGATCTGGTGGCCGTTCTGCTTGGAGATATTGTCGAGGCGGATCATGGGGCGGTCAGCTATCCCGGCGGCGTTCAGAACGCCAGCCCAAGCGGATGGCTGGCGGCGGCGAGCGACGGGGGGCTTGAACATGCGCGTCGCGGTGGTGGGGACGTCAGGATCGGGGAAGACGACGTTCGCGGGACGGCTCGCGAAGGCGATGGGCGTGCCGCACGTGGAGCTGGACGCGGTGACCTGGCAGCCGGGGTGGGTGGCGCTGCACGAGACCGATCCCGCCGAATTCGTGCGGCGCGCCGGCGAGGCGATGGCGGGGGAGGCCTGGGTCTCCTGCGGCAACTACATCACGTCGCGGCCGGCGCTGCTGTCGCGGGCGACGGATCTGGTCTGGCTGGACTATCCGCGGGCGCTGGTGATGGCGCGCGTGCTCCGGCGCTCGTTCGTGCGGGCGGCGGGGGCGAAGGAGCTGTGGCCGGGGACGGGCAACCGCGAGGACTTCCGCCGCTGGCTGGACAAGGGCCATCCGATCCGCTGGGCCTGGGACACCTACGGGCGGCGCAAGCGGCAGTACGAGGCGCTGTTCGCGATGCTGGCGGACGGGCCGGTGCGGACCTGGCGCGTGACGCGTCCGTGGGAAGCCGAAGCGCTGATCGGAAGGTTGGCGGGTGGGGCGTCCTAATTCCTCCCCATCGGGGGAGGTGGCGCCGTAGGCGACGGAGGGGGTCCGCTCAGAAGGCGGTTGAGGACCCCCTCAGTCGGCGTTCGCCGACAGCTCCCCCAAGGGGGGAGCAACTGTCTGTGTCTAGGCCGGCACGAACACCGGGACGGGAGGGCCGCCTTCAGTGGGTTGGAGTTTGACCCTTACCGCCATGCCGATCTTGAGGTCGTCGGGGGCGATGTCGACGATGTTGGTGAGGACGTTCGGGCCTTCGTTCAGCGTGACGTAGGCGAGCGCATAGGGGCCGGTGGGCGACTTGCGCATGATCGAGAAGCTGTAGACCACGCCGTCGCCGGGGCTCTCCTCCCACACCGTCTGATCGGAGTGGCAGACGGGGCAGATGGTGCGCGGGTACCAGTGGGCCTCGCCGCAGGCGGTGCAGCGCTTGATCAGGAACTTGCCCTGCTCGGCGGCGTCGAAGAACGGCTTGCTCTCGATTGTGACGGCGGGGGCCGAGATCGGCCGGGTCATGAGGTCCGACATTATCAGGCTTCCCGTTCCATGATGATGGTCGCCGCGCCGTGGCGGATGCCCAGCGAGCCGCCGGTGCCGTGGGCGATGGCCAGGTCGCAGTTGGGGACCTGGACCTTGGGGTGCGCCTCGCCGCGCAGCTGGCGGACGGCCTCGATCACCTTGGTGATGCCGCCGCGGTTGGTGGGGTGGTTGTTGCACAGGCCGCCGCCGTCGGTGTTGAACGGCAGCTTGCCGACGCCGGAGATCAGGTTCCCGTCGGCCACGAACTTGCCGCCCTCGCCCTTCTTGCAGAAGCCGAGGTCCTCGAGCTGCATCAGGACGGTGATGGTGAAGCTGTCGTAGATCGAGGCGTACTTGATGTCGGCAGGGGTGACGCCGGCTTCCGCGAAGGCGCGGGGCCCGGACCAGACGGCGCCGGAGTAGGTGAGGTCCAGCTTGCCGCCCTGCTGCACCTTGGGCGCTTCGCCGGCGCCGAGGAGGCGCACCTTGGGCCGGTTGAGGCTCCTGGCGATCTCGGGCGAGACCACGACCAGGGCGCCGCCGCCGTCGGTGACCACGCAGCAGTCCAGCAGGTGCAGCGGGTCGGAGATCATCCGGCTGTTCACCACCTCCTCGACGGTGACCACGTTCTTGAGGAAGGCGTGCTCGTTCCACTGGGCGTGGTGGCTGGCGGCGACCTTGATCCAGGCCAGCTGTTCGGAGGTGGTGCCGTACTCGTACATGTGGCGCATGGCGCACATGCCGTAGGTGTTGTGGGTGGAGCCGCCGTAGAGGCTCTCGAAGCCGGCTTCGGGGGCGCCGTCGCTGAGGCCTGTGCCGCGCGGGCCGCCGGCCATGCTGGCGCCGGGGCGGTTGCCGCCGTTGCGGGGCCGGCCGGCCAGGGTGATCAGGGCCACCTGACACTTGCCCGCCGCGATCGCCTGGGCGGCGTGGGCCACGTGCAGGATGTAGGACGAGCCGCCGGTTTCGGTGGTGTCCATATGGCGGACGTTCTTCAGGCCCATGTAGTCGATCATGGACATGGCGCCGAAGCCGGGCGCGTCGCCGGCGCAGAAGTAGCCGTCGACGTCGTCGAAGCCCAGGCCCGCGTCGGCCACGGCGCCGCGGGCGCTCTCGGCGTGCAGCTGGGCGGTGGTCTTGTCGGGAGCGTCCCGCGTCGGATGCTCGTAGGCCCCCATCAGGTAGGCCTGGCCCTTGATGCTCATACGATCTCCCGAAGGGGGCGCCGAAGAAAGGGTACGGC
>JAIXTR010000278.1 GCA_027483845.1 Caulobacteraceae bacterium
CCACACCGACAAGCTGCACTGGTATGTGCCGCCCGAACTCGTCGAGCTCGACAAGGCGGCCACCCTTACGCCCGAGGCGGTCCGTGACCAGTTCGCGGCGGGCCACACCATTCTCAAGGCCGATACCGCGAGCGCGGGGTAGTCGCACCCCCGACCCGTGGCGCAACCCTCAAGGGCGCATGGAGCCTCAGATGACCGATCTCTTCGACCCCTGCGAATTCAACGGCTTCAAACTCCAGAACCGAATCGCGCTGTCGCCGCTCACCCGCACGCGGTCCAACGACGCCGGCGAGGCGGGGCCCTTGCAGGCGCTCTACTACGCTCAGCGGGCGTCCGCGGGCCTGCTGATCACCGAGGCGACGCCGGTAGCGCCGGGCGGTCGCGGCGGACCCAACATCCCGGGCCTGTGGAGCGACGATCAGGTGGCGGGCTGGAAGCTGGTGACGGACGCCGTCCATGCCAAGGGCGGCCTGATCTTCAGCCAGCTCTGGCACGCAGGCCGCCTCAGCCACTCGTCGCTGGGTGGCGGCGAACCTCCGGTGGCGCCGTCGGCCATGCGCCAGCCGGGCCAGATCTTCACGGCCGAAGGACCCAAGGACTATGAGGAGGCCCGCGCGCTGCGGACCGACGAGATCCCGGGTGTCGTCGAGATGTTTCGCGCGGCCGCCCGGCGGGCCAAGGCGGCCGGGTTCGATGGCGTCGAGCTCCATGCGGCGCACAGCTATCTGATCGACGCCTTCCTGCGTGACATGACCAACAAGCGCACCGACGCCTACGGCGGCTCCATCGAAAACCGCGCGCGTCTGTTGGTCGAGGTCCTGCAGGCCATCATCGGTGAATGGGGCGGCGAACGCACAGCGGTGCGCCTCGCTCCCATCGGACACGCGTACCAGGCCTGGGACAGCGATCCCGAGCCCTTGTTCACGCACGTGGTCGAGCGGCTGAACGACCTCAAGGTGGGCTGGCTCGATATGGTGGAGGGCGACACCGGCGTTTCGCGTACGGCTGAACCGTCCTTCGACCTGCAGAAGCTGCGGCGGCTGTTCAAGGGCGTCGTCATCGCCAACAACATGTATGACCGCGACCTGGCGATCGCCGCACGCGCGGCCGACAGCGCCGACATGATCGCGTTCGGCCGCCCCTTCATCGGCAACCCGGACCTCGTGGAGCGGCTTCGCCGAAACGCCCCGCTCATCGAGGCCGATCCCCGCGCCTACTACGGCGGTGGGGCCAAAGGGTACACCGACTTCCCAACGCTGGAGGACGCGGCCGCGGCCAGCTGACGGCGGCAGACCCGCGCGGCGCGGCCGCTGCGATACGCACGATCGCACGTCGATTGGACGCGTTGGGGGACGCCTCAACGGGGAACGCAAATCGGTCGAGCGGGCTTCATCGTGGCCTGGAAGGACCTTGCCGCATGCCCCTTATCGCCCAACCCATCAACTGCACCCTGAAGGCTGACGCGAGCGCGACCAGCTCCACGGACGCGATGATCTCCGTCCTCGCCAAGGCCTTCATGGCCCATGAGGTGGCGATCGCCGAGACGATCCGCGTCGCGGCCCACAATGTCTTGCCTGGCGTAACGTCCGACGAGGGGCGCGGCGATGCGTGGCCCGCGATGCGCGAAAAGATCCTTGCCGCCGACATCCTGGTGTTTGGCACGCCGATCTGGATGGGCCAGCCGTCGAGCGTCGCCAAACGGGTCCTGGAGCGCATGGACGCCTTTATCGGCGAAACCGACGACGCGGGGCGGATGCCGTCCTATTCCAAGGTCGCGGTGTGCGCAGTGGTCGGCAACGAAGACGGCGCTCACAACGTCTGCGCCCAGCTCTTCCAGGCGCTGAACGATGTCGGCTGGACCATTCCCGCTGTCGGCGGCTGCTACTGGGTGGGCGAGGCGATGGGCGATGTGGACTTCAAGGACCTGAAGGCCGTCCCCCCCGCGGTCACCAAAACGGCGAAGATGGTCGCGGCGAACGCGGCCCACCTCGCGGGCCTTCTCAAGGCGCAAGTCTACCCGGGCTAAACGTCGCCGGGGCGGCGTTCTCCGACAGGCCTCCGCCCGCGGCCGCGGTCACCGAAATGATCCGGCGCGCAACTGCCGACGTCCCACCGAGTTGAGCTCTCCTGTGGCTGGGAGGCGGGGAATGACGGAGCACATGACGGCGCAGGACGGCACGACAGCCGGCGACCTGACACCGGGCCCCAAGGCCGTCATCGAGCCCGCGAAATCGGGGTGGCGGCAGGCGCCGACCAGCGCCATCGCAGCGGGGCTGTCGGTTCTGGCCACCCCGAAAAAGCTGCTCGTATTCTTGGCCTCAAGCGAGCGCCGCGCCGACGAGGTGGCGCGCGCCCTCGTCGCTCTGGCGCCGGACGTGGAGACGCTCGTCCTGCCACCGTGGGACTGCCTGCCCTTCGATCGCGCGTCGCCGTCCCGGGAGTCCATGGGGCGGCGCATGCGTACGCTCCGCGCGCTCGCCGCGGCGCCGAGGGGGTCTCGCGTGCTCATCGTCGCTGTCGAAAGCCTTGTGCAGCGTCTGCCGCCGCCGGACATCGTGGCGACCGGCTTCCGTGAACTGCACGTCGGCGACCCGCTTGATCGCGACGCGCTGACGGCGTTTGCCGCGCGCACCGGCTACGTTCCGGACGATCGCATCGACGAGCCGGGGGAGATCGCCCTGCTGGGCGAGGTCGTCGACGTGTTTCCCGCCGATGCGGCCCAGCCGGTGCGGATCGTCCAGGGCGACGACGGGCGGATCAGCGAGATGCGGATCTACGATCCGATCACGCAGCGCTCGCTGGCGACTCTGGAGGCCCTGACGCTTCCGCCCGCGTCGGAATACATCACGCCAGAGGGGACCGAGGCGCCGCTTGAACCGCGGCCTGTGGGCATCGAGCACGGCTTGGCCGAACACTACGACAGCCTGACGACCCTCTTCGATCTGGCGCCCAAGGCTGCGCTCGTCGTGGATGAGAAGGCAGGCGTGCGGCTTGAACAGGTGCATGAGCAGCTCGCCGACGCGTTTGCGGCGCGGCGCGACTTGGGTCTTGGCAGCGACGTCGGTGGGGCGGTCGACGCGCTCTATGTGACGGGCGAAGAGTGCCGCGACGGCTTGGCCGGGTGGTCTCCGATCGTCATGGACCTTGCTCACGTCGAAGCGGTCCCAAGCCTCGCCGGCGATCGCAATCCGGGCCGCGCGTTTTGCGACCTGGTCGCCGCGCACCGGGAGGCCGGCCGCCGGGTGGTTGTGACCGGTTTAGCGCATGAGCGTCGCGCGTTGCACCGCGCTTTGGCGCGCAGACTGGATGCGGCGCCGGACATCGTCTCCGACTGGAACGCGATCGCGTCGGCGCCGTCGGGGGACCTCCTGAGCCTCGACGCCGACCTCGAAACGGGCTTCCTCGACACCGAGGCGGGCGTCGCGGTTATCGCTGCGCCCGATGTGCTGGGCGGGCGGCTCGCCAGCCGTCGCTCGCCGGGCCGGGACGCCCTTACCGCGGACCAGGACTTTCGCATCGGCGATGTCGTCCTGCACGAGGACCACGGCGTGGGGGTCATCCGCGATCTGGAAGTCGTCGAGATCGACGGTGTTCCGCGCGACACCCTGCGGATCGGCTACCACGGCGGAGCGAGCATTCTGGCGCCCATCAAAGACCTGGGTCGCATCTGGCGCTACGGCGCGGAGGAAGCGGCCGTCACTCTCGACCGCCTGGGCGGGGAGGCTTGGCCGAAGCGGCGCGCCGAGGTCAGCCGGCATGTGGACGCCGTCGCCCAGGACCTCGTGGCGCTGGCCCTGGCGCGTGAAGCGAGGACCTGCCCCACGTTGACGCCGCCGAAGGCCGCGTTCGCTCGGTTCGCCACGCGCTTCGCCTATCAGGAGACGGCGGACCAGACCGCCGCGATCGAGGCGGTGCTGGCCGACATGGCCTCGGGTCGGCCGATGGACCGGCTGGTCTGCGGCGACGTCGGCTTCGGCAAGACCGAGGTGGCCCTGCGCGCCGCCGCCGCCGTCGCCTTGAGCGGCCGACAGGTGGCCGTGGCGGCGCCGACCACAGTGCTGGCGCGACAACACTACGAGACGTTTCAGCGGCGGTTCGCCGGGACCGGCGTCAAGGTGGTCCTACTTTCACGCCTGGTCAGCGCCGCCGACACGGACGCGGCGCGACAGGCGATCGCCACCAGCGAGGCCGGGGTGGTGATCGGAACGCACGCCGTGGCCGCGGACAGGCTGACATTCGCGGACCTGGGCCTCGTGATCATCGACGAGGAACAGAAGTTCGGCATGGCGATCAAATCCAAGTTGCGGGACCTTGCGCGCGACGGCCACGTCCTGGCCATGACGGCGACGCCGATCCCCCGCACCCTGCAGGCGGCGATGGTCGGCCTGCAGGACGTCAGCATCATCGCGACGCCGCCCGCGCGCCGGCGACCTATCCGGACGTTCCTGACGCCGTTCGACCCCGCAAGTATCCGAATGGCCCTGATGCGCGAGCACCGGCGCGGCGGGCAAAGCTTCTTCGTCGTTCCCCGTATCGAGGATATCGCACCGCTTGCTGATCGGCTGGCCGAGATAGCGCCCGAGCTTGCCGTCCGTATCGCCCACGGCGGTCTGCCAGCGGATGAGGCCGATGACGTGATGGTCGGGTTCGCCGCGGGCGATGGCGACGTCCTCCTGGCGACGAACATCATCGAGAGCGGGCTGGATGTGCCGCGCGCCAACACCATGCTGATCTCCCGCCCCGACCGGTTCGGCCTGGCCCAACTGCACCAGCTACGCGGCCGGGTCGGACGTGGGCGCGTGCAAGGCGTCGCCTATCTGTTGTCCGATCCCGTCGACGCCCTGCCGGACGCCACGCGGGCGCGGCTCTCGACCCTGGAGGCTTTCGATCGCCTGGGCGCGGGCCTGGCGATCAGCGCAAGGGACCTCGATCTCCGGGGCGGCGGAGACCTTATCGGCGAGGAGCAGGCCGGCCACATGAAGATGATCGGCGCGGCGCTCTACCAAAGGCTGTTGGACCGGGCGATCCGCGTCGCGCGCGGCGAGACCCCGCCGGACGCGGCGTTGCCCGAACTGCAGCTGGGAGACGGAGGCGCGATCCCGGCGGACCACGTCCCAGACCCGGTGACGCGGATCAATCTCTACGCGCGGCTCGCCCGGCTGGAGACCGTCAGCGAGATCGATGCCTTCGAGGAGGAGCTCGAAGACCGCTTCGGAGCCTTGCCCGGTCCGGTGGCGACCCTGCTGGGGCAGGCGCGGCTCCAGCGCCTCGCGCGGGATGCTGGTGTCCGGCACGTGGGGACGGGCCCGAAGGCGACGGCCCTGACGTTCCGACCCGGCGCGGCGGCCGCGGCGTTCAAGCGCCTCAGGGGCAAGGCGTTGGACGGCGCGACCCTCAAGGCGGATCGCATCGTGTTCGCGGAGCCGGCGCGGCTGGACGGCGCCGAGGCGATAGAACGTCTGTTGACCCGGTTGGCCTGAACCCGGGAGCACACGCTGCGCAAGCAAAGCGGCGCCTGCCGTCGTGGTGGCGTGAGCGGCCTGGGATCGTCCGCGGCGGTGTCCGCGCCCCGTGAGGCCGTTGGCCTCAAATGACCGTGTGGCGGAACGTTTTTCCGTCGAGCGCCCTCAACGGTCGTCCTCCTGGAGATCACCATGCTGTCAGACGATCCCACGGCGCCTATTGCCCCGCGCCTGTCCGCCACGCCTGCGTCCGCGCCCACTGTCGAGGCGCCCGTGGCGGCCCAACCCCGGGACATCCCGTCACCGACCCGCACGTTTCGGCTGCCGGGCGGCAAGACCATGACGCTATCGACCGACCGTGTGCGGGCCACCCCGGCGGTGACGCCGCAGGTCTCATTCGGTCTCGGGCAGAACGCCATCGGCCTGGGCCTGTGGGGCCTCTTCGCACCCAAGGGCGTGAACCGGTTCCTGGGGCTGCAGTGCAGTCCGCAGACCACGCAGGTCGTGTTCGGGGCCCGCGAGATGGCCACCGGCATGGCGCTCTTCTCGGATCCGACTCGCGCCAGCGTCCTTTGGGCGAGGGTGGCCGGGGATGCGTTCGACATCGCCGTACTGAGCCGGCTGACGCGACGCACAAATCCCAAGCACGGCAACGCGCGCCTCGCTTTGGGCGTGGTGCTTGCCGTCACCGCCCTCGACCTCGTCGCCGCGATCCGGCTGTCCAACGTCAAGCGCAACGGCGCCTAGGAGTTTCCCAAATGAAAGCGATTTGCTGGCAGGGCAAGAAGGACC
>JAIXTR010000539.1 GCA_027483845.1 Caulobacteraceae bacterium
CCTTGAGCACCGCGGCGGCCTCGAGAACCTCGGGATCGGCGCTCTGTTGCGCGGCCGCGAGCAGTTCGTCGAGGACCCGATCGGTCATCAGGACGTGGGTCGTCAGCTTGCGCGCGACGAAATCGTCGAAGGTGATCTTCTGCGCGTCCGCCATCAGATGCGACGACTGCTGCGCGCGTAGCGACATCGGCCCGTTGTTGGCCATGTAGGCCGGATAGTTCTTGGCCTGGATCGTCTGCGGATAGGTCGCCACCCACGGCGGATCGTTGGTGTTCTGGACGTAGCCGGTCGGCGGATCGATGACCTTTGGCAGGTCCTCATAGGTGTGGGTGGTCGTCCAGAGCGTCGCCGAGTTGTCGCCGGGCACGAGGCCGCTCCACTTGGCGACATTGCCGTCCGCATGCTTCGGCAGGATGCCGTTGTAGAGGTACTGGATGTGCCCTTCCTTATCGCCATAGACGATGTTGAAGGACGGCACCTGCAGGCGCTTCATGATCGCCTGGTACTCGGCGAAGCTCTTGGACTTCCCCATGTCCCAGTACTGGCGCACGCCGCCGGGCCGATCGAGGCCAGCGACCCGCAGGGCCACGGTCTTGCCGTCGGCGCGGGTGAAGACCGGGCCGTGCACCGACTCCCGCAGTTCGAGCGTCTCCGTCTTCAGCGACCCGTCCGCCTGCTTGACCTTGTAGGTCGCCGAGCGGGTCTTGAAGGGCAGCACCTTGCCGTCGAATACATAGCCGCCGTCGGCCAGTTTGAGCTCGTAGTTCGTGGCGCCCAGGATGCCGTTGACGGTGTTGGTGAAGCCCATCCGGTCGTTGAACATGAACCGCAGGACCGGCAGGCCGACCTGGGTCGCCCCGTACATCTTGATGCCGGGCCCGTTCAGATCGGCCTCGAAGTAAGTCAGCTGGCTGGGCGCCCAGGGCAGGTGCGGATTGGCCAGCAGCAGGGTGTTCCCGCTCGCCGACTTGCTGGGCGCCACGGCCCAGGCGTTGGAGCCGGCGTCGCCGTTGCCGCCCATCGTCCGGGCCTGGGGGGCGACATAGACGTAGTTCATCAGCCGGTGAGCGTGGGCCATCACGTCGACGCCGCGGATCGGGAAGACCTGCAGCACCGAGGGATCCAGCTTTTCCGGGTGGGCCTTGGCGAAAGCGTTCATGCCCGCGGCGAAGGCGTCCAGGTTGGCGCGGAAGCTGGCCGGCTCCTGGGCGTACCAGACCTTGGCCCGCTCGTAGATGCCGTTGGCGATCACCCACTTGTCGGACTCGACCTCGCCGGCGCCCCAGTACTCGGCGGCGCGCCCCCGGGCTTGGCCGTACAGCTTGACCACCACGTCGCCGTGGTTCTGGGCGGTCGCATAGCCGAAGCCGTAGAAGACCGAGGCCTCGTCCTTCCCGTAGATGTGCGGCACGCCGTAGCTGTCGTAGAGGATCTCGCCCTTCGGCGCGGCCTGGACCGCCGCCGGGGACGCCAGCAGGCTGGCCGCAAGGGCGCAACCCACCATCAGTTTCCGAGCCAGATACACGGCGTGCCTCCTCAAGCGGTCGTCAGAACGTGTACTGGACGCGGGCGTACCAGGACCCGCCGGTGAAGCCGAACGGCGAGGTGCCGGGGAACTGACCGCTGCCGAGGGCGGCGTTGTAGATGCCGTTCTTGTCCGGGTACTCGTTGAACAGATTGTTGGCGCCGGCGGCCAGGGTCACGCTGTCGAGCACCTTGTAGGAGACCTCCAGGTCGGTGATCCACTTGGCGCCATAGCTGCGGTCCTGGGCGGGCAGGTCAGCGATCACGGTGTACTTGCCGTAGCGCGTCGAGCGCAGGTTCACGTTCAGCTTGTTCCAGTCCCAGTTCAGACCCAGCGCGACCTTGGTCTTCGGGAACGAGGTGGTCAGGAAGCCCTGGCTGCCCCGCCCGAACAGCACGAAACTCGATCCCAGGGCGGTGAGCTCCGGCGGGTTCGGGATGATGTTCTGGATTGTGGTCTTGCCGTAGTTGAACCCGGCGTTGGCCCGCAGCTTGCCCCAGTCGCCCAGGTCGTAGCGATAGGTCCCGACCACGTCGATGCCGCGGGTCCGGGTGTCGATGGCGTTGGTGTAGTACTGGGCCGAGAGATCGCCCGAGAGCCCCTTGGAGATCAGGATGTTGCTCACCGCCGTGCCCGTGAGGGTGCTGGTGATGGCGATGCGGTTGTCGACCTCGATCTGGTAGCCGTCCACCGTGATATCCAGGCCATCCAGCGGCTGCAGCGTGAAGCCCGCGCTGATGTTCTTGGACTTCTCCGGCGTCAGCGGCTTGGCGCCGAGGGCCACCGCCTCCGGCGCGCTGACCGGCAGCGTCTTGATCAGCAGCAGTTGGTTCGGCACGCCGTTGACGGTCCGGAACTGGCTGGAGGTGGCGGCGTAGTTCTGTTGGGCCAGGCCGGGCGCCCGGAACCCGTTGCTGATAGCGCCACGCAGCGAGAGCCAGTCACTGACTTCGTAGCGAGCGGTGAGCTTTCCCGTGAGGGTATCGCCGGAGGAGTCACTGTAGTTCTCGTAGCGCGCCGCCGCGCCGATGAAGAGCTTCTCGGTCGCGTCCCAGCCGAGTTCGCCATAGACCGCCTCGGAGTCGCGGTGGCTGGTGCTGGCGTCGGCGGGTCGGAAGCCGGGGGTCGCCTGGGCGCCCGTCTGCGGCGCGACGCCGGCGAACGGCTGGCCGGCGGGCGCGCGGTACAGGCCCTCGGCGTAGCTGGCCGGCTCGCCCGCCAGGATCTTGTAGCCTTCACGCCGATACTGGGCGCCGAACGACACCTGCAGCTGAGAGCCGCCCAGGTCGAAGCCGCGGGTGACGTCGAGGTTGCTGGTCACCTCGTCGGACTGCAGCGTGCCCACGTAGAACGTCGTCGGGCTGGCCGGCCCGAGGCTGGCGTTTTCCGTGTTCGAGGTGTTGAGGACGGCCTTGTTCTTGCCGTAGCCCGTCGACAGGTCCCAATCCCAGCCGCCGATGTCGCCCTTCATGCCGGCGGTAAGTTCGAAGTCGTCTTCGTTGACGACTTCGTTCGGCCGGTAGCCCAGCGGATAAAGCGCCGGCGTCGTGTTGACGTTGTTGGGCGTGCGGTAGGTGAACGGCAGATCGGACTCGCGCTTGGACCAGGTGCCGAAACCGTAGACGGCGATCTTGCCGAAGTCGTACTCGCCGTTCAGGCCGACCGTGGTGTTGGTCTGCGGCAACTGGCCGTAGTTGCGGGTCACCAGGCGGTCGATCGTCGCCTCCCGCGGGTCTCGGGCGCCATTGATCAACGGGAATAGTTGCACGCTCGACGCGATCGGATAGGCGCGGTTTGAGAGCCGCTGGTCCTTCTAGTTCACCGAGACATTGACGAAGCCGGCGTCGCCAAACGTGAAGCCTTTGTTGAAGGCGTATTGCGTCAGGTCGCCGTCCTTGCGGTCGAAGTTCAGGCCGTAGGTGGCGCTGAGCAGGCCGGCGTCGGTGTCGCCCTTCAGGATGATGTTGATCACCCCGGCGATGGCGTCGGAGCCGTACTGCGCCGCGGCGCCGTCGCGGAGCACTTCGATCCGCGCGATGGACGCCGTCGGGATCATGTCCAGGTCGGCCGGGACCGAGCCGTTGTAGAGCGACGACACCGCGTTGATCAGCGAGGTCTTGTGCCGCCGCTTGCCGTTGACCAGCACCAGCGTTTGATCGGGATTGAGGCCGCGCAGGCCGCCTGTGGCGATGATGGTCGATGTGCCGCCGCCGGCGCGGAACGGCAGGTTGAACGACGGCGCGAGGGTCTGCAGCGCCTGGAAGACACCGGCCCGCCCGGACTTTTCAAGGTCGGCGGCGGTGAAGGAGTCGATCGGCGTCGGGCTGTCGATGATCGTGCGCGGCGCGCCGCGGATGCCGGTGACGACGCCGGCCTCGACGTCCTGTGGCGCCGCGGACGCGCCGCCGCCCTGATCCTGGACTGCCACGCTCGACGTGGTCGCGAAGGCCGGGCCGACGGCGGCGGTGCGGATCAGTTGCGCGCTGGGACCCGACGCCGAGAGCGCGATCAGATCCTTCTGCGCCATGGCGACGCGCAGTGGGGCGCCGGCGATGATCTGGTCCAGCGCCGCGCGGGTGGCCATGCGGCCGCGAACGGCCGGCGAGGTCAGCCCCGACACCCGGTCGTAGGGATACAGCAGCCGCACGCCCGACTGGGCCGACAGCGCGTTCAGCGCGCCCTGCATCGGCTGGGCGGCGATGTCGAAGGTGTTTACGGCGCTCTGCGCGGCGGCCGGCGCCGCGATGGCGATGGCCACCGCCGTCATCGACGACGCCCAGAAGAGGTGATGGTTGTTGCGCGGCATGCGGATAGCCCCCTGTTCGACGCCCTTAACCCCCCGAACGGATTGCGCGGACGCCACCGCCATACCGACGACAAAAAAGTTCGATCAGGGCTTTTCCACGAGGAGGACCCCGCCGTCCGCCGTGGTGATGGCCTCTATGGGGAAGCTGCTGGTCAAGGCGGCCAGGAACTTGTCGGCCTCGCCCACTTCGAACCGGCCGCCGATCCGGACCGCTTCCAGCCGTGGATCGCCGATCACGATGGGCTGCTGGCGGTAGCGGTTGAACTCGCCCACCACCTGGGCCAGCGACTCGCCGTCGAACTCCAGCACCCCGGTCTGCCACGACGTACGTTGCCGCAGATGCTGGTCGTCCAGAGCCGTCGGCGCCACAGCACCCGACCGAACCACCGCCCCGCCGCCGGCGGCGATCTTCGCAACCACCGGACGGTCAACCCGTCCATCCTCAGCGACTACGCCCACCACGCCCTGCGTCACTGTCAGCTCGACCACGTCGGGCCGGAGGCGAACGTTGAAGGCCGTGCCCAGGGCGCGGAACCGGGCTGCGCCGGCGTCGACGAGGAAGGGCCGGCTGGCGTCGTGCGCCACCTCGAACAACGCCTCGCCGCGGACCAGGCGGACCCGCCGCACCTTGTCGGTGAAGGCCAGCTCGACCGTCGAGGCTGTATTCAGCGTGACCTTCGACCCGTCGGCCAACGTCATCACCCGCCGCTCGCCCACCGCGGTGCGATGAAGCTCGACATTGTCGAAGAGCCGCCAGCCGACCGTGGCCGCCACCGCCGCGCTCGCCGCCGCCATCCCACCGACGACGAGGCCGCGACGATTGAAACCGTGCGCGATCATCGGAAGCATGGAGTCTTGGCCGACGGGGACCACGAGGTCCAGCGCCGGTGGGGCCGCCCTCAGCCGTTCGGCGCTCTCCCAGGCCGCTTCCATTCGCGCGAAGGCGACGGCGTGCCGCGGGTCCGCTCCAACCCAGGCATAGATGTCCTGGCGCTCCGCAGGGCTGACGCCGCACGCCAGCCTAGCGACGTAGGCGGCCGCCTGATCGTCGATCGCCTGCCGCTCGCACGTCCCTGGGGGCGGTTC
>JAIXTR010000012.1 GCA_027483845.1 Caulobacteraceae bacterium
ATCTACACCCTCGCCGGCGGCAAGATCGCCCGCGTCGACTTCGTGAAGTGAGGCCCGCGTGAGCGTCCGTCGTCTCAGCCCGAACCAACCCGCAAGCTTCACCTTCGCGCCCGCGACCCTGAAGGCCGCCAAGGCGTGGATGGCCAACTTCCCGGCGGGCAAGCAGCAGTCGGCGATGGTGCCGATCCTGTGGCTGGTCCAGAAGCAGGAAGGCTGGCTGCCCGAGCCGGCGATCCGCGCGGTGGCCGAGCTGCTGGGCGTGCCGGTGATCCGGGTGCTGGAGGTCGCGACCTTCTACACCATGTTCATGCTGGAGCCGGTCGGCGACGTGGCCCTGGTGCAGGTGTGCGGCACGACGCCGTGCCAGACCCGCGGCTCCGAGGCCCTGATGGCGGTCTGCAAGCGCAAGTTCGGCGCGCAGAACCACCGCTCGGCGGACGGCAAGTTCTACTGGCAGGAAGTCGAGTGCCTGGGCGCGTGCTCGAACGCCCCGATGGCCGCGATCAACGACTACTACTACGAGGACCTGACCCCGGAGAGCTTCGAGGCGATCCTCGACGACTTCGCGGCGGGCAAGAAACCCAAGCCCGGGTCGTACATCGGCCGTCAGGGCTCGGCGCCCGAGGGCGGCAATATCACGCTGACCGACGAGAGCCTGTTCGACGGCTCCCTTGGCAAGAAGATCAAGATTCCCAACCTGCCGCCGAAGGCGACCAGGACCGTGAAGGAGAAGGCGTGATGGCCGGCATTCTCGCCGACAAGGACCGCATCTTCCTCAACCTCTATGGCCAGCGCGACTGGGGCCTGGAGGGCGCGAAGGCGCGTGGGGCGTGGAACGGGACGGCGGACATCGTCGCCCAGACGCCCGATTGGATCTGCGACCAGATGAAGGCCTCGGGCCTGCGCGGCCGGGGCGGGGCGGGCTTCGCCACCGGGCTGAAGTGGACCTTCATGCCCAAGCAGGAGAGCGAGCGTCCGCACTATCTGCTGGTCAACGCCGATGAGTCCGAGCCGGGTGCGTGCAAGGACCGCGATATCCTGCGCAACGATCCGCACCTGCTGATCGAAGGCTGCGTGATCGCCTGCCGGGCCATGCGCTCGCACCAGGCCTACATCTACATCCGCGGCGAATATGTGCATGAGCGCGAGCGGCTGACGGCGGCGATCCGCCAGGCCTACGACGCCAAGCTGCTCGGGAAGGGCAGCATCCTGGGCTACGACGTGGACGTCGGCCTGCAGCACGGCGGCGGCGCCTACATCTGCGGCGACGAAACCGCGCTGATGGAGAGCTTCGAGGGCAAGAAGGGCCAGCCGCGCCTGAAGCCCCCGTTCCCGGCGGGCGCCGGCATCTATGGCTGCCCGACCACGGTGAACAACGTCGAGACGATCTCGGTCGTGGGCACGATCCTGCGCCGCGGGGCCGACTGGTTCGCCGGGTTCGGCACCGAGAAGTCGACGGGGACGAAGCTGTTCGCGGGCTCCGGCCACCTGAACAAGCCCTGCGTGGTCGAGGATGCGGTCGGCATCAGCGTCAAGCAGCTGATCGAGGATCACTTCGGCGGCGTGCGGGGCGGCTGGGGCAACCTGAAGGCCGTGATCCCGGGCGGCATCTCGGTGCGGATGATCCCCGCCGAGGAGGCCGAGGTCGCGCTGATGACCTACGAGGACCTGCAGGCGCGGGGCTCGGGCCTGGGCACCGGCACCATGATCGTGTTCGACAAGGACGCGGACCTGGTGAAGGCGATCGCGCGGGCGAGCTACTTCTACAAGCACGAGAGCTGCGGCCAGTGCACGCCGTGCCGCGAAGGCACCGGCTGGATGTGGCGGGTCATGGAGCGGATGGTCACCGGCGAGGCCGAGATGTCCGAGATCGACCTGCTGCTCGACGTGGCCAGCCAGGTCGAGGGCCACACGATCTGCGGGCTCGGGGATGCGGCCGCCTGGCCGATCCAGGGCCTGTTCCGCCACTTCCGCCACGAGGTGGAGGATCGCATTACCCAGTACCGCGCGCGCAAGGGCTCATACGCCGGCGCCTCGATCGCGGCGGAGTAGACGGCATGCCTATCGCCAAGGTCGACGGGGTCGAGGTCGAGTTCGAAGCCGGGATGAATGTCCTGCAAGTCGCTGAACTTGCTGGGAAAGAGATCCCGCGGTTCTGCTATCACGAGCGGCTGAGCATCGCCGGCAACTGCCGCATGTGCCTGGTCGAGGTGAAGCCAGGCCCGCCGAAGCCGCAGGCCAGCTGCGCGCTGCCGGCCGCCGAGGGCCAGGAGATCTTCACGGACACGCCGATGGTGCGCAAGGCGCGCCACGGGGTGATGGAATTCCTGCTGATCAACCACCCGCTGGATTGCCCGATCTGCGACCAGGGCGGCGAGTGCGACCTGCAGGACCAGGCCATGGGCTATGGCCGCGACGACAGCCGCTATGCGGACAACAAGCGCGCGGTCGAAGAGAAGTACATGGGGCCGTTGATCAAGACGGTCATGACCCGCTGCATCCAGTGCACGCGCTGCGTCCGCTTCATCACCGAAGTGGCCGGCGTGCCGGACATCGGGCTCATCTCGCGCGGCGAAGACGTCGAGATCACCACCTATCTGGACAAGGCCGTGGCGTCCGAGCTGTCGGCCAATGTGATCGACCTGTGCCCGGTGGGCGCGCTGACCTCCAAGCCCTACGCCTTCAACGCCCGGCCCTGGGAGCTGAAGAAGACCGAGAGCGTCGACGTGATGGACGCCCTGGGCTCGGCGATCCGGGTGGATGCGCGCGGGGCCGCGGTGCTGCGCGTGCTGCCGCGGACGAACGAGGCGATCAACGAAGAGTGGATCTCGGACAAGACCCGCTATGCGGTCGACGGCCTGGCCCGCCAGCGGCTGGACCGGCCGTTCATCCGTGAGAACGGCAAGCTGCGCCCGGCGAGCTGGGCCGAGGCGTTCGACGCGGTGGCGACCAAGATCCAGGCGACCAGCCCGGACCGCATGGGCGTGATCGCCGGCGATCTGCAGGACGCGGAGTCGATGAAGGCCGCGCTGGACCTCTTCGGCGGCCTGGGGGTGAAGAGCCTGGACTGCCGGCAGGACGGCATGATCCTGGGCGGCGGCCAGCGGGAGAGCTGGCTGTTCAACGCCTCGCTGCAGGGCATCGAGGACGCCGACTTCGTGCTGCTGGTCGGGACCAACCCGCGCCTCGAGGCGCCGGTGCTGAACGCGCGGCTGCGCAAGCGCTGGCTGGCCGGCGCGCTGCAGGTGGGAGTGGTCGGCGAGGCCGCCGATCTGACCTACGACTATGCCTACTTCGGCTCCGGCCCGGCCGCGCTGAGCGGTCTGGCCAAGGCCAAGGGCGATTTCGTCACCGGCCTGAAGTCGGCCAAGGCCCCCGCGATCATCGTGGGCGCCGGCGCGCTGAACCGTCCCGACAGCGCCGCGGTGCTGCAGGCGGCGGCGGGTCTGGCCAAGACCTTCGGCATGAGCTGGAACGTGCTGCACACGGCGGCGAGCCGCGTCGGCGGCCTGGACCTGGGTTTCGTCCCCGGCGAGGGCGGCAAGACGGCCGGCGAGCTGGTCCAGAACGGCGGCGCCGACGTGCTGGTGCTGCTGGGCGCCGACGAGATCGACGTGTCGGCCTCGGACGCCTTCGTCGTCTATCTGGGCACCCACGGCGACGCGGGCGCGCACCGCGCCGACGTGATCCTGCCGGCGGCCGCCTACACCGAGAAGAACGGCCTCTACGTCAACACCGAGGGCCGGGTGCAGATGGGCTTCCGCGCCGTGTTCCCGAAGGGCGAGGCCAAGGAAGACTGGTCGATCCTGCGGGCGCTGAGCGAACGCCTGGGCGCCAAGCTGCCGTACGACACCCTGGACCAGCTGCGGGCCAAGCTTTTCGCCGACCATCCGACCTTCGGCCGCATCGACTATGTGCCGGAGACGCCGGCCGCGGTCGATTTCGCGAGCCTGGGCCAGAAGGGCGACCTGACCGAGGCGCCGTTCGCGAGCGCCATGCGCAGCTTCTATCTGAGCAACCCCATCGCGCGCGCCAGCACGACGATGGCCGAATGCGCCTCGCTCGCGACGAGCGCCACCAAGATCGCGGCGGAGTAGGGGACCCATGGACTTCTGGAGCACCCCGATCGGCTGGACGCTGATCACCGTCGCCCACATCCTGGCGGTGACGGTCGTCCTGCTGCTGACCATCGCCTTCGTCATCTATGGCGACCGCAAGATCTTCGCCGGCGTCCAGATGCGGAAGGGCCCCAATGTGGTGGGTCCGTTCGGCCTGCTGCAGTCCTTCGCCGACCTGGGCAAGTTCCTGATCAAGGAACTGGTCATTCCGGCGGGCGCCGACAAGGCGGTCTATCTGCTGGCCCCGCTGATCAGCGTGACCCTGGCGCTGGGCGCCTGGGCCGTCATGCCGATCGCGCCCGGCTGGGCCGTGTCGAACATCAACGTTGGCATCCTCTACCTGTTCGCCGTGTCCTCGATGGGCGTCTACGGCATCATCATGGGCGGCTGGGCGTCGAACTCGAAGTACCCGTTCCTGGGATCGCTGCGGTCGGCGGCGCAAATGGTGTCCTACGAAGTCTCCATCGGCTTCGTGATCATCACCGTGATCCTGTTGGCCGGGACCATGAACCTGAACCAGATCACCGAGGCGCAGGCCGGCGGATTCTGGAACTGGTACATGTTCGGGGGCGGCCTCCATAACCTGCCGCTGATTCTGATCATGTTCCCGATGGGCGTGATCTTCTTCATCTCCGGCCTGGCCGAGACGAACCGCCCGCCCTTCGACCTGCCGGAAGCCGAGTCCGAACTCGTGGCGGGTTACGCCGTGGAATACGGCTCCACGCCCTACATGCTCTTCTACCTGGCCGAGACGTCGAACATCGTCCTGATGAGCGGCCTGATGGCGGTGCTGTTCCTGGGCGGCTGGAACGCGCCCTGGCCGGCGGACTACCTCGCGAGCTGGCCGGCGTGGCTGGCCAGCCTGCACGGGCTGTTCTGGTACGCCGCCAAGACCTTCTTCGTGTTCTTCATGAACGCCATGGTCCGCTCCATCGTGCCGCGCTACCGCTACGACCAGCTGATGCGCCTGGGCTGGAAGGTGTTCCTGCCGACCTCGCTGGTGGCGGTGTTCGGCGTGGCCGGCTGGCTGGTCTACACGGGCTTCCCGGTGGCGGCGCCATGAAGACCGTCCTCGTGATCCTCGCGGCGCTTTCGCTGAGCGCCTGCGCCAGCAGCGCCGGCTTCGGCCGGAGCGGCGGCGTCGCGACCTATGACGACCTGAAGGCCGCCCAGAAGGCCTGCGCCGACAAGGGCGGGACCCTGAAGCTCCAGAAGAATGGCGACGTCCAGTACCTGGACGACTACGCCTGCGAGAAGAAGTGATGCTGAACCGGATCGGACAGGCGCTGAAGGGCGCGGCGCTGATGGACTTCGTCGGGGCCTTCGGCCTCGGCATGAAGTACATGATCGCGCCGAAGAAGACGGTGCAGTACCCGCACGAGCGAGGGCCGCAGAGCCCGCGTTTCCGCGGCGAGCACGCCCTGCGCCGCTATCCCAACGGGGAAGAGCGCTGCATCGCCTGCAAGCTGTGCGAAGCCATCTGCCCGGCCCAAGCGATCACCATCGAGGCCGAGCCGCGCGCGGACGGCAGCCGCCGCACGACCCGTTACGACATCGACATGGTGAAGTGCATCTACTGCGGCCTGTGCCAGGAGGCCTGCCCGGTGGACGCCATCGTCGAAGGCCCGAACACCGAGTTCGCCGTCGAGACGCGCGAAGAGCTCTACTACGACAAGGAGCGGCTGCTGGATAACGGCGACCGCTGGGAGCGCGAGATCGCGAAGAATCTGGAACTGGACGCGCCGTACCGATAGAGAGGCGACGCGATTCCGCGACGCCAAAAGACACGTCATGGCCCGGCTTGTCCGGGCCACCCAGGATCACCGAGAACGATCGGTGTTCATGGATCACCCGGACAAGCCGGGCGATGACGACCATGGATAATTTGAGGGGTTAGACGAAGGCCCAATGGCCCTGCAGGCGATCGCATTCTACCTCATGGCGGCAGTGACCGTGGCCGCCGGATTCTGCGTGGTTTCGGCCCGCAATCCGGTGCACTCGGTGCTGTGGCTCATCCTGGCCTTCTTCTCGGCGGCGGGGCTCTTCGTGCTCATGGGCGCGGAGTTCCTGGCGATGCTGCTGGTCGTGGTCTACGTCGGCGCCGTCGCGGTGCTGTTCCTCTTCGTCGTGATGATGCTGGACGTCGACTTCGCGTCGCTCCGGCAGGGCTTCGCGCGATACATGCCCATCGGGCTGTTGATCGCGGCGTTCCTCACCGCGGAGATGGTGCTGGTGGCCTCGACGGTCGCCAACCAGGGGGCGGCTAAGAACGCGCTGAACCCCGCGGCGTCGGGCACGGGCTCGACCTTCTCGAACGCCGAGGCGATCGGGCGGGTGCTCTACACCGACTACATCTACTTCTTCCAGGCGGCCGGGCTGGTCCTGCTGGTGGCGATGATCGGGGCGATCGTGCTGACGCTGCGCCACAAGCCCGGCGTGAAGCGCCAGATCGTCATGAACCAGGTCCTGCGCACGCCCAAGACCGGGATGACCATGTCCAACCCGAAACCCGGCGAAGGGATCGACGCATGATCATCGGCCTCGCGCACTACCTCGCGGTCGCCGCGATCCTGTTCACCATCGGGGTCTTCGGGATCTTCGTGAACCGCAAGAACATCATCGTCATCCTGATGTCGATCGAGCTGATCCTGCTGGCCGTGAACATCAACCTGGTCGCCTTCTCGGTCTATCTGGGCAACCTGACCGGCCAGATCTTCGCGATGTTCGTGCTGACGGTGGCCGCCGCCGAGGCGGCCGTGGGTCTGGCGATCCTGGTGACGTTCTTCCGTAACCGCGGCGACATCGCCGTGGACGACGCTTCGATGATGAAGGGCTAAGCGCAAGTGGATCCCCAAGCCCTCGTCACCATCATCCTGTTCGGCCCGCTGATCGGCGCGCTGACCGCGGGTCTGTTCGGCAAGATCATCGGCGACAAGGCGTCGATGGCGGTCACCACCGGCTTCCTGTTCCTGTCCGCGACGCTGTCGTGGGTGGTGTTCAGCCAGTGGACCTGGGGCGGCCTAGAGCCGTTCACCGTCACCTACGCACCGTTCATCCATGTCGGGAATTTTATCTCGAACTGGTCGTTCCGCCTCGACGGTCTGTCGGCCGTGATGCTGGTGGTCGTGACCACCGTGTCGTCGCTGGTGCACCTCTATTCGTGGGGCTACATGGCCGACGACCCGGCCAAGCCGCGGTTCTTCGCCTACCTGTCGCTGTTCACCTTCGCCATGCTGAGCCTGATCAGCGCGGCCGACTTCATGCAGCTGTTCTTCGGCTGGGAAGGCGTGGGCCTGGCGTCCTATCTGCTGATCGGGTTCTGGCACCACAAGGCGACGGCCAACGCCGCCTCGATCAAGGCCTTCGTGGTCAACCGGGTCGGCGACTTCGGTTTCGCCCTGGGCATCATGACCGCCTACTGGGCCTTCGGCACGATCGAGTTCGCCAAGCTGTTCCCGCTGATCCAAGGCGCGGTCGGCCAGGGCTGGGACTTCGCCGGCGGCCGCTTCAGCCTGATCGACCTGACCTGCTTCCTGCTGTTCATCGGCGCCATGGGCAAGTCGGCCCAGTTCTTCCTGCACACCTGGCTGCCGGACGCCATGGAAGGCCCGACGCCGGTGTCGGCGCTGATCCACGCGGCCACCATGGTGACCGCGGGCGTCTACATGGTCTGCCTGCTGTCGCCGATGTTCGAATACGCCCCGGTAGCCAAGAACATCGTGACGGTGATCGGGGCGGTGACCGCGCTGTTCGCCGCCACGGTCGGCCTGACCCAGAACGACATCAAGCGGGTGATCGCCTATTCGACCTGCTCGCAGCTCGGCTACATGTTCTTCGCGGCCGGTGTCGGCGCCTATCAGGCGGCGATGTTCCACCTGTTCACGCACGCCTTCTTCAAGGCGCTGCTGTTCCTGGGCGCCGGCTCGGTGATCCACGGCATGGCCCACGAGCAGGACATGCGCCGCTATGGCGCGCTGCAGAAGTACCTGCCGATCACCTATGCGGTGATGACCATCGGGACCATCGCCATCACCGGCCTGGGCATTCCGGGGATCGAGATCGGCTTCGCCGGCTTCTACTCGAAGGACGCCATCATCCACGCCGCCTACGAGGCCGGCGGGGCGGGGCATCCCATGGGCTACTTCGCCTTTGCCATCGGCATACTGGTGGCCGGCCTGACCGCCTTCTATTCCTGGCGGGTGGCGTTCTTCACCTTCAACGGCCACGCCCGATGGACGAGCGAGGACCTGGAACACCACTGGCATAACCGCGACCACGCTCACGACGACCACGCGCATGCAGACGGCGTGCACGCCGAGAGCCACGATGAGCCGCTGCCGGAGGCGCATGACGCCGGGCACGGCCACGCGGCGCATGGCCACGACCACAAGCCGCACGAGAGCCCCTGGACGATGCGCATCCCGCTGCTGGTGCTGTCGGTCGGCGCGATCTTCGCGGGCTTCGCCTTCCACCATCAGTTCATCGGCGAGCACAACGCCGAGTTCTGGAAGGGCGCCATCTTCCATGCGCCCACCGGCCATGAGAGCGGCGGCGGGCACCATGTGCCGTTCCTGGTGGTCTGGGCGCCGCTGATCGTGTCGGTGGGCGGCCTGCTGGTCGCGGCCTACATGTACATCTGGCGCGAAGGCCTGGGCGCGAAGCTCGCGGCCAACCAGGGCCTGCTCTACGTCTTCTTCTACAACAAGTGGTTCGTGGACGAGATCTACAACGCCACCTTCGTCCGCGGGGCCAAGCTGCTGGGCGACCTGTTCTGGAAGGGCGGCGACCAGAAGATCATCGATGGCCTGGGCCCCGACGGGGTCTCGGCGCTGTCGGTCAAGGTGGGCAAGGGCGCGGGCCGCCTGCAGTCCGGCTACGTCTATCACTATGCCTTTGTCATGCTCCTCGGCGTTGCGGGTCTTCTGACCTACGCGCTGTGGGCGTGGGCCGTCTGAGGGGGACGACCGAAATGCCGTTGCTCTCCCTCATCACCTACGCCCCGCTGGCCGGGGTGG
>JAIXTR010000073.1 GCA_027483845.1 Caulobacteraceae bacterium
CTGTGTGGTCACGGCGGCGACCGTCTCGCGATAGGGCGTCCGCGGCTGAACCGCGTCGATCTCCACCCCATAGCGGCGTTTCAGCCGTTCCAGCGCCAGACGGACGTGACCTTCGCCCTGACCCGCCAGCAGCACCTGCCGCTGCTCGGCGTCGTGGGTCAGGGACAGGCCCCGATCCTCCTCGACCAGCTTGGCCAGCGCGCCGGAGAGGCGGACATCGTCATTGCGGTTCCGCGCCATCAGCGCCACCGCGAAGAGCGGCCGGCGCGCCGTGGCGTGGGCGCGCAGCACCTGGGGCTGGCCGCTGGTGGACAGGATATCCCCCGCACCCGCTGCCTCCGCCTTTCCGATCGCGCAGAGATCTCCGACTGCCGCGTGACCGCCCTTCCGCAGCGCGGCCCCTTGAACCTGGCTCAGGCCACCGACGCGGCTTTTGCGGCCGTCGGGGAGGATCAGGTCCGCGCCGTCGGTGAGCGGGGACCCGAAAACGCGGGCGTAGGCCAGCTTTCCGGACTGGCCCGCATAGGCGGTCTTCAGCACATAGGCCCCCTGGCTGACCCCCAACCGCGCCGCCGCCCGCGCCACGGCGGGTGTCTCATGACGGAGCGCCTTTAGCAGCCGCCGGATGCCGAAGCCGTTCTGGGCCGAGCCGAAGAAGATCGGCACGATCAGGCCGTCGTCCAGTTCGCGGACAAGGTCGGCGAAGACGGCGTCGCGGCTGGGCTGCACGTCGCCCAGCAACTGCTCCAGCAGGGCGTCGTCGAAGTCCGCCAGCTGCTCCAGCATGTGGAAGCGCGCCTCGGTCTCGATCTGCTGAAGGTCGGCGGGAATGGCAACCTGTTCGCTGGCGCGACCGGGCCGATAGACGAAGCACCGCTCCAGGGCCAGGTCGATGAAGCCCGACACCCGGTCGCCGGTCCAGGTCGGGATCTGCCGAGCCACCAACGGCGCCGAGGAGACCGGGCCCAGAGCCTCGAGCAGGTCGCCCAGCGTCCCGCGGGCCAGGTCCATCTTGTTGACGAACAGGGCGTGCGGAACGCCAAGTCGTTCCAGTTCGCGCAGCGTCGGCTGCAGCAGAACCGCCTTGGCGGGATCAGGTTCGGCCACGACGACGGCCAGATCGACGGCCGCGAGCGCCGGGTCCATCTCGGCGCAGAACTCGAGAGATCCCGGGCAATCGATCACCGCGTAGCGATCGCCCATGAAGTCGAAGCCCGCGATGTTCAGCTCGACCGAATGGCCCCGGGCCCGGGCCTCGGGGCTGGCGTCGGCGATCTCGCCAGGGCGAACGGCCTGGCCGGTGGCCGCCTCCAGCAGAGCCTCCATAAGGGCCGTCTTGCCGGCGCTCGTGGGGCCGACGAGCGCGAGCGCCCGAACCGACCCCTTGTCTCGGATTGCCATGGTGGCGTTCTCCCATCACCGAGGGCGCACCGGGCGCCCGCGCGAAGCGGAAGTCGTGGCGCCCATGCGCGCGGTTTGGAACGGTCGCCGACCGGATCGAGAGCCAGCCAACGCCGCCCTTACCCGACAACCCTACGCCCGGCGTCTCCCGGGGCTCCGTCAAGATGTCGTGAGCTCGCGGCCGCGCGCCAGTCCGACGGCGTGAGGCCCGTTGCGGCCTTGAAGGCGCGGTTGAACGGCCCAAGAGAGGCGAAGCCGACCTCGTAGGCGACCCCCGAGACCGGACTGAGCGCGCGGTCCGGATGGGCGAGCGCGGTCTTCGCCGCATTGATGCGGCGCTCGTTCAGATAGGCGCTGAAGTTGCGGTAGCCGAGCTCGGTGTTGATGAGGCGGCGGAGCCGGTGCTCGGGCGCGCCGACCTGCTTGGCGAGGTCGAACATCGTCAGGCCCTCGGTGCGCCAGACGTCCTCTTCGTCCATGGCCCGGGTCAGGCGCGCGAGCAGGGCGCGATCCCCGGCGCTTCGACGCGCCGTCGATGTGCGCGGCGCAGACTGGAGGAGGTCGCTGTCGGCGTTGAGGAAAACCGCCATCCCCGACAGGCTCAGCATCAGGAGCGCCGCCGCGCCGACGGGCGCGAGCTCAGGCATCGGTCGCCAGAGCATCTGGGTGGCTTCGAGCACCACGACCACCAGGCCGTAGGCGGCCGCGCTGATCAGCACCGGGCCGCGGAGCCTGCGGCGGCTCTCCACGAGGTCGTCCCGCCAGCTGCGCGCGACGACGTACAGCGCATGCCCGATCAGGGCGCAGGCGACGATGGAGTAGATGACCCATACGCCCTGGGCGAGCGGCGGCCGGACCATCAGGCCCGAGACCGCGACCAGCAGGCATGCGGCGGCGGGCGCAAATCGACGCCAGGTCCGCGCCTCGTCCGAGAACAGGTCGGTCGCGAAGGCCCAGAGGAAGCCCGCGCAGGTGATCGAGAGGACCCAGAAGGCCGGGAAGGCTGCCCCGCTCGCGAGCCGTACGGTGGGCGACTGGGTCAGTACGTGCCCAGCCGCGGACAGGCAGAACAGGATCCCGCTAAGGCGCAGGCGCGCGGCGTTGGCCCGGCCGAAGCAGAGCGCCAAGCCCAGGAGGGCGCCCACGGCCACGCCGCGCACCAACAGCTCGATCGACGCCAGCTCGCCCATGCCTCCCCTTATGCGCCCCCAGACGGCTCTATCGACGCCTTGGAGCTCGCCGATTGTGCGAAAGCTTCGCCGGAAATGAAATCATTGGCCGAATTTCGTCCACGGCGAGCGGCGATCGGGCGGCGCGGACAGGGATGGGCCTTCAACGGAGGTCTACGCAATGTCCCATGTCGAAGAACTTGCCCGCGGATGGCTGTTCCTGCTGAGCGGCGACCTGAGCCGCTATGCGATCTTCGCGGTCGCGACCTGGTTCCTGCTCTGGATCGTGCTCGCACAACCGCTGGCCGGACGAAGGCTGAGGGCGGACAGGCCGCCGGCGCGGCAGCTGGTCCTCGAATTCCTCGTCTCTATCCGGTCGGTGGCGATTTTCTCAACGGTCGGTCTCTCACTGGCCGTGCTGGACCGGGCCGGCCTGGTCTGGGGACCGGCGGTCGCCGAGGAGCTGGGGCCGGTGTGGTTCTGGGTGTCGCTCGCCCTGATGATCGTGGCCCATGACGCCTGGTTCTACTGGGCGCACCGGCTGATGCACCGGCCGGCCCTGTTCCGCGCCTTCCACCGCCGTCATCACCGGTCCAACAACCCGTCTCCATTCACGGCCTATAGCTTCGACCTGGCCGAGGCGGCGGTACAGAGCGCCTTCGTCCCGCTTTGGATGCTGGCGACACCGACGCCCTGGCCGGTGATCGGTGTGTTCGTGCTGCACCAGATCATCCGCAACACCATCGGCCATTGCGGCTACGAGCTGTTTCCGGCCCGCCGCGACGGGCGGCCCCTCATCCCGTTCCTGACCACCGTGACCCACCACGACCTGCACCACGCCCAGGCGGGCTGGAACTACGGCCTGTACTTCACGTGGTGGGACCGCTGGATGGGCACCGAGCATCCGGAGTATCTGGCGCGGTTCGCACAGGTGTCGCGTCGCGCGCCGTCTCCAGGGTCGGTCGCGAAGCCTGGCGCGGCGGCAATCCTGGCGCTGTGCCTGATCCCGATCATCGCCGCGCCGTCGACGTCCCGGGCCCAGACGATCCACGCCGTCTCGAGCAAGACCATCTCGGGCGACTGGGTGACACCGGGGCTCGGCGGGCTGGTCAGGCTCGCGCCCTGCACGGAGGACGGGTCGAAGCTGTGCGGGCGGCTGATCTGGGTCCTGGACGAGCGCCGCGTGAGGCGGGGAACGGTCGGAACCGAGATCATCAAGGGTCTCGCTTGGCGCGACGGAGCCTGGCGAGATGGGACCATGCTGAATCCCGAGGACGGCAGGGTCTACAAGGGTTCGATCCGGCTCGTCGCCGGGTGGGCGCGGGTGTCAGGATGCATCGGCCCTCTGCGCCAGGACCAGATCTGGCGACCGCTGGCCTCGATCCCCCGGCCGTGAAGCCTCAGATCGGGAGCTAGCCATTACCCCCCAAGCGTTTCCCGGGGCGCCGTCAGATGTCGTGGAGCTAGCGGTCGAGCGCCGAGCGGAGTGCCAGCGCGCCGCTGCGGGCTCGCCCGCGGGCCCCGATGGCGACGTCCTTGGCGGGGGTCTCGCGAGCCCGTCCGTAGAGCCAGCCTTGGGCGTAGTCCACGCCGGCGCGCCGGACGGCGTCCTCGGCCTCCGGCGTTTCGACCATCTCCGCCAGGGTGCGCACGTTCAGTTCGCGGCACATGTTGACCAGGTGTTTGACGAACGTGGCTTCGCGTCCGCCGTGCTGCAGGTCGCGGATGTAGCGCCCGTCGATCTTGAGCAGATCCAGCGTCAACTGCTGGAGATAGGCGAGGGAGGCGGCGCCAGCCCCGAAGTCGTCCAGGCACACTTCGCAGCCTGCGGTGCGAAGCGCCTGGATATGGCGATCGGCCACCGCGAGATCTTCGACCGCCGCGCTTTCGGTCAGCTCGAACATCAGCCGGCCCCTCGCCCATGGACGCGCCTTCACCAGCTTCAAGACGCTGGTCAGGTAGGTCTCGCTCATCAGGCTGCGACCGGAGACGTTGACCGCGAGCTTCAGTTCGGGGTCGCGCTGTAGGACGGTGAGGGTCTCTTCGAGGATCGCCACATCCAGCGGCTCGATCAGGTCCATCTCCTCGGCCATGCGGATGGTCGGAAACGGGCTGCCCTCCGACCCGAACCTGACGAGGACCTCATGATGGTGCAGGGCGCCGTCGCGAAGGCTGACGACGGGTTGGTAGTTCAGCGTGAAGCGACGTTGGCGGATCGAGGCGCCGAGCTGGCCGGCCTTGTTCAAGGTGTCGCGCATCGCGCGGTCCAGGGCCTCGGACAGGTCCCCGGGCAGAGGGCGTGACAGGCCATCCTGCAGCACCAGGTTCATGGCGTACCGCATGGCCTGGGCGACCTGCTTGGGACGCTCCACGCCGGTCAGCGGCATGGCGGCGGCGGCGGGCAAGACACCCTCGACGCCGGCGTCGGTCAGGACCCGCGCCAGCCGGCCGGTCATGGCCTCGGTCGGCTCGCTGCTGCCGCGCACCAGGGCGAAGCGATCAGCGCCTAGCGCGGCGGCGGCCTCGCCCTGATAGGCCTGCGCCCGAAGCGCCCCGGCGACCAGGGCCTCGAGTTTCGCCGGATCCTGTCCCAGCTCGGACTGCGACAGCCCGTTGAATTCGATGAAGGCCAGTTCGAGCGCTTCGGTCGAGCCCGCCAGCAGTTCGGTCGCGCGGCTTTCAAACTGTTCTCGGCTCTGCAGTCCCGAGGCGCCGCGGCTGCTGGCGCGGGACAGCGCGCACGATACGGCGCCCTTGTTCTGCGGTAGCCGAATGGCGGTCAGGCTGGCGTACCGGGCCGGCTTGCCGGGGGGCGTGGCGACACACAGCACGACGGGACCCGCCCGCGTGCCGTCGTCCAGGCCGCGGAACACAGCCTCGATCATCGGGTGGTCTTCGGCGTGGAAAAGGGTGCGCCAGGCCTTCCCCGCCAGGGCCTGGTCCGGCAGCCCGAGGACCGCCTCGCCCGCGCCGAGCGCGAAGCTTATGCAGCCATCGGCCTTGATCTCCACGAGGAGGTCGGCGGCGGCGAATCCAAAACCCAGGAACCGGTGCGGTGTCGGCAAAGCGAGAACATCCCCTTGCCCACAGCATTGCGCGAAGCCCTATTAAGATCGCGTGTTCGATGACGCCTGGCGCGCGACAGGCGGTCGCACCCTAGGCGTCGGCCTTCTTCCGCTTCAGCATGCGCCGACGGGTTTCCAAGACGGTGTAGAGCCGCTCGCGCTGATGTTCCCCCACGGGCAAGGAAAGCCGCGTGTGCTGGAGCTCGAGGTCATGACTGGCTTCGTTGGCCAGGCGATCCATGGCCTGCGGATCGACATGCCATAGCGCGTGGATCAGGTCGGCGACGAGCAGCTCAAGCGTCGCGACGCGGGCGACCAGGTCCCGCTTGCTGGTGGAGACATCGTCCGACATCGATGGGTCCAAAATTTACGGCTGGGGAAGCCGTTGGTGTCATGTTGGGGAGTGGATGATTAAGCGTTCGATAGTAGTGAGCCGAGAATGACGGAAAAGTTGAGCCGCGCGCAACCAGAGCGTCCCACAGCGCGGGTCCTGCTGTTCGATCCGAACAACCGCATCCTGCTCATGAAGGGCCGCATGCCGGCCGCCCGGGACCGGCCAGGCGTCTGGTTCACGGTCGGCGGCGGGGTGGAGAAGGGCGAGACCTACGCCCAGGCCGCTGCGCGCGAAGTTCGCGAGGAAACCGGCATAACGGATTTCATTCTCGGGCCGGTGGTCTGGCTGCGGGAGGGCGTCATGCGAATGCCCGAACCCACGCTGTTCAAGGAACAGTATTTCGTCGCCCGCTGCATCGGCGGCGATCCGGACCGGAAGGACTGGACCGAGGTCGAGAACGATCTGATCGACGACATCCGGTGGTGGACCTTGTCGGAACTCATGACGACGGCTGACCGGGTCTTCCCGCCGGGTCTTGTCGGTCGTCTGCCGCCGCTGTTGTCGGGCCGGCTGCCGAAGGACCCGGTGCGCATTCCCTGGAAGTGACGGGTCACGCTAGTGTCGTGCGGACAGCTTAGGACCACGACATGCTTGCAGCCCTGTTCGCCGCCGCCGCGGTCTCCGCCACCTGCAATCTCGAAGCGCCGACCAACGCGGCGGGGTGCACCCGGGACGCGGTCGATCGCCTGCCGATGAACGCCATTCAGGTCGTCGGGACGCACAACAGTTACAAGATGGCGATCGCGCCCAACGAGTTGGCGACCATCCGGGCGTTGAACGCCAAGGAAGCCGACGCGATCGACTATGCCCATCCGCCGTTGGCGGAACAGCTCGACGCGGGCGCCCGCCAGTTGGAGATCGACCTCGCCTACGATCCGGACACCGGCCTCTATGCGACCCCGCTAGGGTTCCGAATGGCCGGGGCTGCGGCTGTTCCCTACGACTTCGCGCCGCTGCGCCAGCCGGGCCTCAAGGTGCTGCATGAGCCGTCCGTCGACTACCGGTCGGTCTGTCCGCTGTTTCAATCGTGCCTGCGCGAGATCCGCGCCTGGTCGAAGGCCCATCCCGATCACGTGCCGCTGCTGATCCTGCTCAACCTCAAGGAGGGCGGCCTGTCCCTGCCCGGCGCGGTCAAGGCGCCGGCGTTCGACGCCAAGGCCATGGACACCATCGATACCGAGATCCGGGCCGTGTTTCCGGAGGCGGACCTGATCACGCCGGACAAGGTCCAAGGTCGAAAGGCCACGCTGCGCGAGGCGGTGAGCTCCGCGGGCTGGCCGACGCTGAAGGATGCCCGGGGGAAGGTAATGTTCGCCCTCGACTGCCCGCCCGATCAGGTCGCGCGATACCGGGGCGATCGACGTGTGCTGGAGGGCCGCGTGGCCTTCGTGAACATCGATGAGGCCTCACCCGCGGCGGGTTACATCACCTTGAACGAGCCGATTGCCGACGCCGCGCGGATCTCCGCGGCCCTGAAGGCGGGGCTGATCGTGAGGACGCGCGCCGACGCCGACACGCGGGAAGCCCGCGCCAACGACACGCAGCGACAGGCGGCCGCCTTCGCCTCGGGCGCACAGTATGTCTCCACGGACTATATGCGGCCGGACACTCGGTTCGGACCCTACGCCGTCAAACTTCCTGCAAAAGGCACAGCCCGGCGTTCGCCGGCGCCGTAGCTAGCGGTTCGTCGGCGCCTCCAACGGGGCAGGCGCGGTCGCCGGGTCCGCAACGGCCGGACCTCCCGCCTGATCGGCTGACGGCGTCGCTGCGATGACAGTGAGTTCGGGGACCTTGTCCTTGCCGCCGCCAAACAGGCCACCAACCAGCTTCTTGCCGATGAAGCCTCCGGCGAACTTTCCCACGGGTCCCGCCAGCGCGGCGCCGGCCGCGCCCCCGGCGACCCCGCCTGCGATAACCCCGACCTTTCCGGCCACACCATTCGACTCCTTCGCGACAAGCACGGGCGGGACGGTGGTCGGCTCTGTGGGAGGTGTCGCGGTCTGAGCGTCGTGCACGGGCGACGGGGGCGGCGCTGCGCTGACCGCCGGTGGCGCGTCAATGGTCGGCTGGACTGTGGGCAGGGGCGCCATGAGCGGCGCCGGCTCGGGAACAGCGAGCGTTTGCGCAAGCGCGGCGCCCGGAAGGGCGACCGCGCCGAGAGCAGCAAGGTTCAAGAGAATATGCATCCGTTACGCTCCACGGGGGCGACCCTCGGTGAGCGCTTTGAACGCATTGAAGGCTGGCAGGTTCAGCTCAGCCTGGTCGCGAGCCCGCCGGTTGGGCGGGCCCACTGCAGCGAGATTAGCCGCTGACCTTGAGGTTGGTCGCGGAGGTCTTGCCGCTGCGACGATCCTGTTCCAGGTCGAAATTGACCCGTTGGCCTTCGTTCAGGCCGGACAGACCGGCTTGTTCGACCGCCGAGATGTGGACGAAGATGTCCTGGCCGCCACCTTCCGGCTTGATGAAACCGAAGCCCTTGGTGGGGTTGAACCACTTCACTTCGCCGGCGCCGGAACCCGACACGACGCCACGCGGACGATCCGCGCCGCCGCCGAAGCCGCCGCCGCCGCCGCGATCCCGGCCGCCGCCATAACCGCCGCCGCCGCCACGATCGCCGTAGCCGCCGCCGCCGTAGCCACCGCCACCGCCGCCGTAGCCGCCGCGATCACCGCCGCCGAAGCCACCGCCGCCGCCGGCGCGACGGGGTTGGGGCGCGCCCTTCTCCGTCACGACGATCTGGGTCGCCGCCAGCTTGCCGGACCGGCGGTCCTGCTCGAGTTCGTAATCGACCTTGTCGCCTTCATCGAGGCTGTCCAGGCCAGCCTGATTCAGTGCCGAGATGTGGATGAAGACGTCTGATCCGCCGTCGTCCGGTTGAACGAAGCCAAAACCTTTGGCCGTGTTGAACCACTTTACCGTGCCGCTCGCCATATCGTCGCAACCTACAGAGAATAAGTCCCGCGCCGCCCATGAAGCGGCGCCCGGCTAATCGCCCTGACAAGCCGTGGGACAAGTTGTAGCGGTGGATTTTCCGCAAGACCAGCCATCGTGACACACGTCGGTATTCGGACTATGGCAGCGACCCTTTCGCCACAGCTCGGTCGAGGACCCTCTTGAAGAGCATCTGCGTCTTTTGCGGCTCGTCCCCCGGTCTTGATCCCCGCTACCTGGAGGAGGCGATCCGCGGCGGCCAAGCGATCGCGCAGGCAGGGCTGACCCTGGTCTACGGAGGCGGGAAGGTCGGCCTGATGGGCGCTGTCGCCGACGCCGCCCTGGCGGCTGGCGGCCGGGTCGTGGGGGTGATGCCCGAGGATCTGGTCAATCAGGAGATCGCGCACAAGGGCCTCACCGAGCTACATGTCGTGAAGTCCATGCACGAGCGAAAGCTCGCCATGGCGGACCTGTCGGACGGCTTTCTCTGCTTGCCGGGCGGCCCCGGGACCTTCGAAGAGATCTTCGAACAGTGGACCTGGGCGTTGCTGGGCATCCACGCCAAGCCCTGTGGCTTCGTCAACGTCGGCGGCTACTACGACCTGATGCGCCAGACGATCCAGCACATGGCTGACAACGGCTTCATCGCGCAAACCTATGTCGACATGCTGGTCTACGCAGATACGACGACGCAGGCGCTGGACGCCTTCGGCAGCTATGTCGCGCCCGCCCCGAAGTGGCGCACCAACAAGCCTTAAGGCAGCTCCAGCCGGTAGACCCTGGTCGCTGTGCCGGAGAACAGTGCGGTCTTCTCGGCCGCCGAGGCCCCCTTGGCGATGTGCTTGAAGGCGTTCCAGAGGGTGGCGTAGCTGCAGCTGCCCATGTCGAC
>JAIXTR010000130.1 GCA_027483845.1 Caulobacteraceae bacterium
GTCGGCGGCCATGGCGTTCGCCAGCCTGCTGGGCGAACGCCGCGCCAGCCAGGCGCAGCTGACCCTGGTCCTGGTCGGGATCTCGGCGATGAGCGCCGTCGCCATGACCCTCTATCCCATCCTGGCCCATCACCTGAGCTTCGACGACCTGCAGGCCGGCTTCATGCTGGGCGCCTCGATCCACGACGTGGCCCAGTCGGTGGGCGCGGGCTATACGTTTTCACCGGCGGCCGGCGAGACCGCGACGATCGTGAAGCTGGCCCGGGTGGCCCTGCTGGCGCCGGCGATGATGGCCGTGGCGGTGTTCATCCCCCGCGAGCCGGGATCGAAGATCGCCGGCTACGTCCTGCCATGGTTCGTGGTGGGCTTCTTCGGCCTCGTCGGCGTCAACTCGCTTGGGGTCATCCCCGACGCGGTCGCCAACGCCTCCGTCCAGGCCAGCACCTGGCTCCTCGCCTTCGCCGTCACCGCGACTGGCGTGCGATCCAACATGCAGTCGCTGACGCAAGAGGGATTGCGCCCGATGCTGGTGATCATCATCGCCACGGCGATCGCCCTCGCCCTGGCCGCCGCCGCCGCGGCGTTCCTGATCGCCTAGGCCTTGCGCGGGGCGGCCGTCGAGCCGCGCAGCACCAGCTCATGCGGCAGGCGCCGATGCACCACGTCGCCCTGAGCGTCGAACAGCAGCCCAGCCGCGGCGAACGCCAGATCCCGCGTCGGCTGACGCACCGTGGTGAGCGGCGGCCATAGCTGGCTGGCCAGCGCGGTGTCATCGAACCCCGCCACCGACAGATCTCCCGGCACCGCGAGACCCCGGCGATGGGCGACGGTCAGCACGCCCGCCGCCATGTCGTCGTTGCTGGCGAAGATCGCGGTCGGCGGCTGGGGCAGGTCGAGCATGACGTCCGCCGCCGCCTCACCCGAGGCGAAATCAAAGGCGCCCGGACGCACGTACTTCGGCTCGTACGCCAGGCCCGCCCGATCCAAGGCGCGGCGATAACCGAACAGCCGCAGGTCGCTGGCCGTGTGGTTGCTGTGGCCAATGACGAAGCCGATCCGCCGATGGCCCAGGGCGATCAGGTGGCTGGTCATGTCGTCAGCGGCCTGGACATCGTCCATCGAGACCGACGAACTGCGCTCATGCTCGGTGCCCGGCGAGATGCGGACGTAAGGCACGCCCCGCCGTTCCAGCTCCTCCAGCGCCGCCGCCGCGTCGGTCACCGGCGACGACAGGATGACGCCGTCCACCTGGGTCTGGTCGATCAGCCCGCCGATCTCCCGCGCCAGCAGGGTCGAGCCGACGTCCGTGGGTTGGGCCAGCAGGCGCACGCCCTCTTCCAGGCAGCGCGCCCAGACCCCGGTCTGGATCTGATGGATATAGTGGGGGCTGTGATTGTCGTAGATCAGGGCGATCTGGTAGCTGCGCTTGCCGGCCAGGATGCGCGCCGCGACGCTGGGCTGGAAGTTCAGCTCCGCCATGGCGCGCTCCACGCGCAGGCGGGTTTTCTCGGACACGTACTTCTCGTTGTTGAGCACGCGCGAGACCGTCTTCATCGAGACGCCCGCCATGTCCGACACGTCCTTGATCGTCGCCCGCATCGAGACCCGTCCACCAGCGCGGCCCTCGGACCGCAGGATGTAGCAATGGGTCGATGGCGTGACCTTCGCAAGCCCGACGGCCCCGGGCGGCTGGCGAAGTCGCCCGACGCCTTGGCGCCGCCGCAGTCCCGCGCCTAGATGAGGGCATGCGCACAGATACGCCCCAACCGATCCAGCTCTCCGAGTACCGTCCGCCCGCGTTCCTGGTGGACGAGGTGCACCTCAGCTTCGACCTCGCGCCCAACGCCACCAAGGTGAAAGCCCGGCTGTCCGTTCGCCGCAACGGCGAGCACGCGGAGCCCCTGGTTTTCAACGGCGAGCGCCTGAAGCCGCTGTCGGTCGCCATCGACGGGCGCGTCCTAGCCGACGCCGAGCGGACGATCGACGCCGAGCACCTGACGATACCGAATACGCCAGACGTCTTCGTTCTCGAGACCGAGGTCGAGATCGACCCGGAGAACAACAAGGCGCTGGAAGGCCTCTACATGTCCGGCGGCCGCTACTGCACCCAGTGCGAGTCCGAGGGCTTCCGCAAGATCACCTTCTGGCCCGACCGCCCCGACGTGCTCTCGCGCTACACGGTGCGGATCGAGGCTGACACGACGATCCGCCACCTGCTGGCCAACGGCAACCTGGTCGACAAGGGCGCCCTCCCGGGGGGCCGCCACTTCGCGGTCTGGAACGACCCCTTCCCCAAGCCCAGCTATCTGTTCGCCCTGGTGGGCGGCGAGCTGGACGTGCTCGAGGACAAGCTCACCACCATGAGCGGGCGTGTCGTCGACCTGCGCATCTACGTCGACCCGGGCATGGCGCCCCGCGCCGCCTACGCGATGGATGCGCTGAAGCGCTCGATGAAATGGGACGAAGAGGCCTATGGCCGCGAGTACGACCTCGACCTGTTCATGATCGTGGCGGTCCGCGACTTCAACTTCGGGGCCATGGAAAACAAGGGCCTCAACGTCTTCAACTCCTCGCTGCTGCTGGCCGATCCGGCCACCGCCACCGATGTGGACTACGAACGTATCGAGGCCGTCGTCGCACACGAGTACTTTCACAACTGGACCGGCAACCGCATCACCTGCCGCGACTGGTTCCAGCTCTGCCTGAAGGAGGGTCTGACTGTCTTCCGCGAGCAGGGCTTCTGCGCGGACATGCGCGGCGAGGCGGTGCA
>JAIXTR010000566.1 GCA_027483845.1 Caulobacteraceae bacterium
CTTCTGGAGGGCGCCAACTAGGTCCGGGGGGAGAATCCCTCGGCGATCAGGCCGATCTGGCGGTCCATCACGCCGATCAGCGCTTTCACGTCGGCGTCTCGCGTGATGACCAGGCGGTAGGTCCAGGCATAGGCGCTCATCAGCAGGTCGATGATCTCCTGCAGGTCGACATCGAGGCGCACATCGCCTTCGGTCTGCCCCCGCTTGAGCGTCTCGCGGATCGCGTCCTGAAGTCGCGGCGTCTGGCCGTAGGGCCGGGCCGTTGACGGCAGCGTCCAGTCGAACGCGGCGGCGATGTGCGACATGAACAGCCGCACATGCTTGGCCTCGAACTCGAAGTGGATGGCGAACATGGTCCGCAGACGGTCCGCCGTGCTGCCGCGCAGATGGGGCATGACCCGGTCGATCTCCGCGTAGAGCGGACAAAGCCGGGCCTGCATGACCTCCGAAAGGATTTCGCCCTTCGAAGCAAATGTCGTGAAGACGCTGCCCACGGACACGCCAGCATGCCGGGCGATCTCTCGGATCGTCGTGCCCTGGTATCCGTGGGTATCGAACAACTCGTGCGCTGAGGCGATCACCCGCTGACGGGTGGCTTCCTTCTGCGACTGCCGTTGCGGGATTTGCCCGGGGAGTTGTTCGACCTCAGCGCTCATGTCCATCCGGGATCAGCCGCGCCGCGCCCCCGCCAGCAAAATGCGAATCTGGTCGCGCGCCCGCGCCTGCAGGGCGTCCAGACTCCAGCCTTCGAAGATCGCCTGCGGGAAGTTCGACAGATAGGTATCGAACAGCATCTGACTGCGCAGCTTGACTTCTGCCTCCTGCGACAACTCGCCGCGCTCGACGGCGGCGGTCAGCTGTTCGGTGAAGAGGTCCTGGAAGGCCCCCGACCACGACATGCCCCGCAGCGTGGGGCCGCCTTCCTTGTCCCACGAGACGGAGAACGCGGCGCGGGCCAGCTGGAGGCGCGTCTTGTAGAAGGTGTAGCCGGCCATGAAGATCTTCAGGACGGCGTCCTCGACATTGCGGCCACGGACGGCGGCGTCGCGCATGGCGGCGGTCAACGCCTCCATGTCATCGTGCATGATCTCGCGGAAAAGATCCGATTTGTCCGTGAAATTGGCGAAGACGGCGCCGGTGGACATGCCGGCCGCGGCGGCGATGTCACGGATGGTGGCGCCTTCGTAGCCTTGTTCGCTGAAGAGGCGGCGGGCCGCGGCCAGGACCTTCAAACGGGTCTGTTGCTTGGCAAGGGCGCGGCGCGTGGGGGCGCGGGTCGGGCTGTCAGCCGCGACCTGGTTGGGGGAGATGTGCTTCATTCGTCTCTTGAACTTCGCGGGCCTGGGGAAGCCCGACGATCTCTGGTTTGGGGAGGATTGGGCCGGCGTCGCCGAGGCGCACCGGTGGTGAACACGTTCAACAAACTGGGTACGCAGGACTGTTACGGCTTGTGTGACGTCCCACCCTGATATGGTCGTTCGAACCACTCAGCGCGGGCGTAGAGCCCTTATGACACAAGGAATCCCGCGTCACGCCGAATCTCGTCGTTCTGTGGGAATCGATGATCGTTGAACATGATCAACGCCTATAAAGTCAAGTTTAAATTGGACTCGGGCTTTGTCATAGCGTGGCCGCGCTCTGAGCCCTAAGCTGTTCACATGGATCTGTTCGACTATTTGATCTTTGCCGCCCTGGCCGCCGTCGCCACGGTTCTGGTGTTCGGGATCTATGCGCTATTCCGCGGCGGGGACTTCGGCCGGTCGTGGTCGAACAAGCTGATGCGCCTGCGCGTCCTGACCCAGGCGATCGCCGTGGCGGTGCTGATGCTCGCCGTCTGGTGGCGCAGCAGTCAGGGCTGAGATGGTCACGCTCAATCGCATCTACACCCGCACGGGCGACGCCGGCACGACCCGCCTCGCCACTGGCGCGACCGTCAGCAAGACCGACCTGCGGGTCGAGACCTACGGCGCCGTCGACGAAACCAACGCCTGCATCGGCCTGGCGCGCATTCACGTGACGGCCGACCCCGAACTGGACGCCATGCTGGGCCGCATCCAGAACGAGCTGTTCGACCTGGGAGCCGACCTCGCCACGCCCCCGAAGGCCGATGAGGTCGAAGGGTCGGTGCTGCGCGTTCTGGACAGCCAGATCGCCCGGCTTGAGGGCGAAATCGACAGCCTGAACGACCGCCTGCCTGGCTTGAAATCGTTCATCCTGCCCGGCGGCACGCCCGCGGCCGCGGCTCTGCATCTCGCGCGCACCGTCTGCCGGCGCGCCGAACGCGATGCGGTGCGCCTGGTCGAGGCTGGCGAGCCTGTCAGCGGGCCGGCGCTGCGCTATCTGAACCGCCTGTCCGACTTCCTGTTCGTCGCGGCCCGCTGGGCCAACGGCCAGGGCGCGGCGGAGGTGTTCTGGGCGTCGGGGTCGACCCGCTAGTTCTTTGCGGGCGCGGCCGGCTCCGCCGCCTTCGTCGCCGGTACGGTCTTCGGCGCCCCTTGGGCTTTGGGCGCCGGGCGGCCCAAGGCTTTCCGCGCCTCCGCCAGCGCCTTCTCGTCGGTGATGACCCGACCGGTGATGTCGGAGATCAGGACCGGCTGGGCGCAGACGCGCTGGCCGTTGTCCCACCACTTGTGTTGGTCCTTGCACTTGCCGGCCGGGATCGCCCAACCCACCTGCCACACCACGACGCCGACGATGCCAACGACGAACAGGCCCATGAAGAGCAGCAGCAGACGCTCGAATTTCGTGTTCATGGCCGCCTTTTACGTAAGGAGACCCGCCTCTGACTAGCCTTGTGCGCTGCGGCAGACGAACGGTTCGCGCGCTTGCAATGCGCGTCGGAACCGTTATTGCCCACCCGGCTCATTTTTTTCCGCATAACAATTTGAGGCGCTAGCAACCCATGAAGGTGTTGGTCCCGGTGAAGCGGGTGATCGACTACAACGTCAAGGCCCGTGTTAAGGCCGATCAGACGGGCGTCGACCTCGCAAACGTCAAGATGTCGATGAATCCCTTCTGCGAGATCGCGGTCGAAGAGGCCGTACGTCTCAAGGAAAAGGGCGTGGCGACCGAAATCGTCGCCGTGTCCATCGGCCCGCAGCAGGCGCAGGAGACCCTCCGCACCGCCCTGGCCATGGGCGCCGATCGCGCCATTCTCGTCCAGACCGATCAGGACCTCGAGCCGCTGGCCGTGGCCAAGGTGCTCAAGGCGGTGATCGCCGAGGAGAACCCTGAGCTGGTGCTGATGGGCAAGCAGGCCATCGACGGCGACAACAACGCCACCGGCCAGATGCTGGCCGCTCTGCTCGACTGGCCGCAAGCGGCCTTCGCCTCGGAAGTCACCGTTGAAGGCGGCAAGGCGAAAGTCACCCGTGAAGTCGATGGCGGCCTGCAGACGCTGGACGTCGACCTGCCGGCGATCGTCACCGCCGACCTGCGCCTGAACGAGCCGCGCTACGCTTCGCTGCCCAACATCATGAAGGCGAAGAAGAAGCCGCTCGACGTGAAGGAGCTCGGTTCGATGGGCGTCGACACCGCCGCGAAGCTGAAGGTGATCAAGGTCACCGAACCGCCGAAGCGCTCGGCCGGCATCAAGGTCGAAACCGTCGCCGACCTCGTCTCCAACCTCAAGACCGCGGGGGTCCTCTAATGGCCGTTCTCGTCGTCGCCGATCATGACAACGCCACCCTCAAGGACAACACCCACAAGGTCGTGACCGCCGCCCTGGCCGTCTCGGGCGACGTGGACGTCCTCGTGGCTGGCTCGAACACCGCGGCCATCGCGGCGGAAGCCGCGAAGATCGCCGGCGTCCGCAAGGTCCTGACCGCGGACTCCGCCGAACTGGGCCAGGGTCTGGCCGAGGCCTACCAGGACCTGATCGTGGGCCTGATGGGCGGTTACGACGCGGTGCTCACGCCCGCGACGACCCAGGGCAAGAACTTCAGCCCCCGCGTCGCGGCCAAGCTGGA
>JAIXTR010000599.1 GCA_027483845.1 Caulobacteraceae bacterium
CGGCCTGTGGCCGGATCGCCGATGCGATTGCGGCGAGCCCTGCCACGGCCAGGCCCACAGCGGCGTAGCACCACGGGCAATGGGGGTGGCTCACGGTCCCGCAGATGACGCCGATGGCGGCCATGTGCTCGCGCGCGAGGTCGGCCGCGAGAGCGGCGCTCGCCATCAGCACGGCTCCGGTCAACCCCGCGCCGAGCCGCAGGATCTGACTTTCCGAAAGGGGATCGGGCCGGCGCATCTTTGGTCTCCTGGAATGCCGGGAGCCTGCCCCACAGAAGCGTGATCATCGTTGATGGAGATCAAGGCCGGCGATTCCGCACTGCGGCATGGACGGGCGTCAACAACGCACCGTGGGATCCATGACGCAGGCTATTGCCCGACGCGACGAAGCGCCTCTGGACGCCGTCGCGCTCTATACCTTCACCGGCCTCGCCGCGTTCGCCGCGCTGCTGGCCACGGCCTTCACCAAGGACCCGTCGTTCCGCTTCCACGGCTACGTGATGCTGACGGCGTTCATCGTCGCCTTCCTGGCCCTGACGGCGGCGCTGGGGTCCAACCGGCTGCGGAGCGATCAGACCCGCTACGCCGACGGCGTCATCCGGGCGGGTGTCATCGCGACCATGTTCTGGGCCATCGCCGGCCTGGCTGCGGGCGCGCTGATCGCCTCGCAGCTGAGCTGGCCACGGATCTTCTATTTCCCGGACGCGCCCTGGCTGAACTTCGGCCGCCTGCGGCCGCTGCACACCTCGGCGGTGATCTTCGCCTTCGGCGGCAACGCGCTGATCGCGACGTCCTTCTACGTGGTCCAGCGGACCTGCCGGGCGCGCCTGGCGGGCGGCGTCTGGCCCTGGTTCGTGTTCTGGGGCTACCAGCTGTTCATCGTGCTGGCCGCCACAGGCTACATGGCCGGGATCACCCAGAGCCGCGAGTACGCCGAGCCCGAGTGGTACGTCGACATCTGGCTGACGATCGTCTGGGTCGCCTACCTGCTGGTCTTCCTGGGCACGATCTGGAAGCGCAAGGAGCCGCACATCTATGTGGCGAACTGGTTCTACCTGGCCTTCATCGTCACCATCGCGATCCTGCACCTGATCAACAACGCCGCGGTCCCGGTGGGCCTGCTGGAAGCCAAGAGCTACTCGGCCTTCTCGGGCGTCCAGGACGCGCTGGTGCAGTGGTGGTACGGCCACAACGCCGTGGGCTTCTTCCTGACCGCCGGCTTCCTGGGCATGATGTACTACTTCGTGCCGAAGCGGGTGGATCGCCCGGTCTATTCCTACCGGCTCTCGATCGTCCACTTCTGGTCGCTGATCTTCATCTACATCTGGGCGGGTCCGCACCACCTCCACTACACGGCCCTGCCGCAGTGGGCCCAGACCCTGGGCATGACCTTCTCGATCATGCTGTGGATGCCGTCCTGGGGCGGGATGATCAACGGCCTGATGACCCTGTCGGGCGCCTGGGACAAGCTGCGCACCGACCCGGTCGTGCGGATGATGGTGGTGGCCATCGCCTTCTACGGCATGGCGACCTTCGAAGGTCCGCTGATGTCGATCCGCGCGGTCAACGCGCTCAGCCACTACACCGACTGGACCATCGGCCACGTGCACTCCGGCGCTCTCGGCTGGGTCGGCTTCATCAGCTTCGGCGCGATCTACTGCATGGTCCCCTGGCTGTGGAAGAAGGACCGCCTCTACTCGAACCAGCTGGTCGAGTGGCACTTCTGGATCGCGACCACCGGCATCCTTCTCTACATCGCCGCCATGTGGGTCTCCGGCATCATGGAGGGCCTGATGTGGCGCGAGTACACGCCGCAGGGCTACCTCGCGAACGCCTTCGTCGAGACGGTCGCCGCCAAGCACATCGAGAACGTCATCCGTACGGTGGGGGGGCTCATGTACCTCTCGGGCGCGGTGATCATGGCCTACAACCTGTGGCGCACCGTTCGGCTGCCCGGCGTCGTGAGTACGACGTCCAGCCCGGCCGCGCCGCCCATGCCCGCCCTGGCGGCGGCTGAGTAAGAGCGCCCAACATGTGGAAAGCACACGCAAAGTTCGAGCGACACTCGTTCGTCCTGCTGATCGGCATCATCCTCGTGGTGTCGATCGGCGGCCTCGTCGAGATCAGCCCGCTCTTCTATCTGGAGAGCACGATCGAGAAGGTGGACGGGGTGCGCCCCTACACGCCGCTCGAGCAGGCCGGTCGCGACATCTACGTTCGTGAGGGCTGCTACGGCTGCCACTCGCAAATGATCCGCCCGCTGCGCGACGAAGTCGAACGCTACGGCCACTACAGCCTGGCGGCCGAGAGCATGTACGACCATCCGTTCCAGTGGGGGTCGAAGCGCACGGGGCCGGACCTGGCCCGTGTCGGCGGCAAGTATTCGGACAGCTGGCATGTCCAGCACCTGACGGATCCGCGCTCGGTCGTGCCGGAATCCAACATGCCGCCCTACAAGTTCCTGGCCGAAACCGACCTGGACTACCGCGCCATCGAGCAGCGGCTGGCGACGCTCAAGGTCGTCGGCGTGCCCTATTCGAAGGCCGAGATCACCAACGCCAAGGCCGACCTGGAGACCCAGGTGGACGCCTTCGCCGGTGAGAAGTCGGGCCTGAAGACCCGCTACGGGACCAAGGTCCAGCAGCGCGACTACGACGGCGACCCGCAACGACTGACCGAAATGGACGCCCTGATCGCCTACCTGCAGGTGCTGGGGACCATGGTCGATTTCCGCACCTACAAGGCGGAAGACCCGAGGAACCTGCGATGAGCGGCCTCACCTACGAGACGGTCGCCCGGTTCGCCCAGCAGGGCGGGACGGTGTTCTTCGGCCTGATGTTCTTCTGCGGCCTGATCTACGCGCTCTGGCCGCGCCACAAGCAGGCGTTCCAGCGCCTCGCCCAACTGCCCCTTGAGGATGACGAGGCGCCCCATGTCTGAGCGCGAACGCGACGATCACACCGGCACCGAGACCACCGGCCACGAGTGGGACGGGATCAAGGAACTGGATACGCCGCTGCCCCGCTGGTGGCTGTGGACCTGGTACGGCAGCATCCTGGCGGCGGTGGTCTACTGGGTGCTGATGCCGGCGTGGCCGGGCCTGACCGGCTATACCCGCGGCATCCTCGGCCAGTCCGACCGCGCCCAGGTGGTGCAGGATCTGGGCGGGCTCGCGAAGCAGCGACATGCCGGCGAGAGCCGCCTGCGCGCGGCGACGCTGCAGCAGATCGAGGCCGATCCGGAACTGCAGAGCTACGCCATGCAGGTCGGCGCCTCGGTATTCGGCGACAACTGCGCCACGTGCCACGGCGCGGGCGGGGCGGGGGCCAAGGGCTATCCCAACCTGCGCGACGACGTCTGGCTCTGGGGCGGCTCGCTGGACGCGATCCAGCACACGATCCAGGTCGGTGTGCGCTCCGGCCATCCGCAGGCGCGCGGCGAGACCGTCATGCCCGCGTTCGGACGTGACCAGATGCTGGATGACGCCAAGATCAACGACCTGACCGAGTATGTCGTCGCCCTGTCGGGCCGGAAGGCCGATGGTGCGGCGGTGGCGCGCGCGCGGCAGACGTTCACCGACCAGTGCATCGCCTGCCACGGGCCCGCCGGGACCGGCGATGTCAGCCGCGGCATCCCCAACCTGACGGACGCCGAATGGCTGTACGGGTCCAGCCGCGAGGCGATCCGTGACCAGATCTGGAACGGCCGCAACGGGGTCATGCCGACCTGGGAAGCCCGGTTCTCGCCCGAGACGGTCAAGGCGCTGGCGGTCTACGTCCACGCCAACGCAGGGGGCGTCGCAGAGCCGGTGGCGCCGGCGAAGACCGTGGCCGCGGAGGGCGTCCTCGCCGGCGCCGCCGGGCGGTGACCACCGTCATCGACAACGTCAACCGGACTCCGCCGCCCGAGGGCCCAGGCCCCCGCTCGGTGGCGGAGGCGGCGCGGGACAAGGCGCGCGACAAGGGCTCGCTCTATAAGCCACGGGTGCCGATCTATCCGAAGCTGGTCCATGGCCAGTGGCGGCGGATCAAGTGGGCGCTGCTGATCCTGACCCTGGCGGTCTACTACATCACGCCGTGGATCCGGTGGGAGCGCCCCGGCGCCCTGCCGGACCAGGCGGTGCTGGTCGATTTCTTCGGCCGGCGGTTCTACGCCTTCGGCATCCAGCTGTGGCCGCAGGAGGTGTATTTCATCACCGGCCTGCTGGTGATCGCGGCCCTGGCGCTGTTCCTCGTGACGGCGCTGTTCGGCCGGCTGTGGTGCGGCTACGCCTGTCCGCAGACGGTCTGGACCGACCTCTACATCTATGTGGAACGCGCCTTCGAGGGCGACCGGAACGCGCGGATGCGCCTGGCCGCCGCGCCGTGGACCTTCGACAAGATCTGGCGCAAGGGCGGCAAGCATGCGGTCTGGCTGGCGGTGGCGTTCGGCACGGGCGGGGCCTGGATCTTCTACTTCCGCGACGCGCCGACGCTGCTGCGCGAGTTCTGGACCGGCCAGGCGCCGCTCACCTCATATCTGTCCTGCGCCATCCTGACCGTGACCACCTACGTCTTCGCGGGCCACATGCGCGAACAGGTCTGCACCTACATGTGCCCCTGGCCGCGCATCCAGGGCGCCATGCTGGACGAGCACTCGCTGCAGGTGACCTACCGGCGCGACCGGGGCGAGGCGCGCGGACCGCACAAGAAGGGCCAGAGCTGGGAAGGGCGGGGTGACTGCATCGATTGCCAAGCCTGCGTGGTGGCCTGTCCGATGGGCATCGATATCCGCGACGGCGCCCAGCTCGAGTGCATCAACTGCGGCCTCTGCATCGACGCCTGCGACGAGATCATGGATCGGGTCGGCCGCCCCCGCGCGCTGATCGCCTATGACACCGACTTCGCCGTCGCCGCCCGTGCCGCGAAGCAGCCGCCGTCCTACAAGTTCGTGCGGGCGCGGACGATCTACTACACGGTCGCGCTGTTGGCGGTGTCGGGGCTGGTGGGCTGGGGACTGGCCAACCGCGAGCCGCTGGACCTGCACGCCCTGCGCGACCGCAATCCCACCTTCGTGCGGCTGCACGACGGGTCGGTGCGCAACGGCTACACTCTCAAGATCGCCAATCGCACTTTCGCCCCGGTGGCCGTGCGGGTGGATCTGAGCGGCGTGCCGGGCGCGCGGCTCAGCACGCCGGGCGAGCGCGCGGGGCTGGCGGTCGAGACGACGGTGCCGGCCAACGAGGTTCGCGCCCTGCGGGTCTTCGTCACCGCCAACCCGACCGACGACGAGGCCAGCCTGCCGGCCACCTTCCGCGTGACCGGCGGCGCGATGTCGACGGACGCCGATACGACCTTCCTCACCGGTGCGGAGACTGCGCCATGACCGACATTCCGGCGGCCCCGCGCCGCGCCTTCGAGATCCGCGGCTGGCACGTGCTGGCGGGCGTCACGGCCTTCTTCGCGGTGATCATCGCGGTGGATGCGACGTTCACCGTCCTGGCGCTACGCACCTTCCCGGGGCAGGTGTCGGTGACGCCCTACGAGGACGGGCTGCTCTACAACCGCCACATCGCCCAGCTGGAGGCCCAGGA
>JAIXTR010000264.1 GCA_027483845.1 Caulobacteraceae bacterium
CCGAGCCCAGCCGGTCGGGGTTGGATTTGGTCTTGTCCGAGACGATCAGCGCGCGGTCGTTGCGGTTGAAATAGACGGTCACCCGCCGGCCCATGCGCGGCAGCAGCCGCAGCTTCTGATCCGTCTCGAAGGTGTCGTCGTCCTCGTCCGGCGCCGCCAGGATGATCTGATCGAACAGCCGAGTCAGCTTGTTCGGATCCTTGGCCAGGATCGCCTGCAAGCCGTTGCGCAGCACGTAGCTTCCCATGCTGTGCGCCAGGAGGTGCAGGCAGCGCTGGCAGTGGTCGACCTCGTCCAGGGCAGAGACGAACTCCAGCATCTTCAGATAGGCGCGGGCCAGCGCAGGGCCTGAGGCCCGGGCGTCCTCGCGGTCGCTGTAGTAGGACATCCACGGCACCTTCTCGCCGTCGGAGGGCCAGCTGAAGACGACGACGTTGATCGGCTGACCTGAGACCGTCACCTGATCGGCCAGTTGCGCCGCCGCGTCGAGAGCGCCCAAGAAGCTGACGTTGAAGCCGTGGATGAAGACCAGGGTGTCGGTGCGCTCGCCTGCCATCGCCTTGTGCAGGTCGCCCAACAGGTTGCGGGAACCGCCCGTCACGTCCTTGGGCCCGGTCAGGTCATCGTAGACCGTGACGCCGTCGAGGGTCGGACCCTTGGCCCCGCGGGTGAACTCGGCGTAGCCGAAGCGCAGGGCGGCGACGCCGTCCGGATTGAAGTGCTTTCCGAAGACGACCAGCTTGTTCTCGGGCTGGTAGTTGCGATTGGTCGAAAAATAGACCCTGAAGTCGGCCATGGCGGCCTCCGCTGGTGGAGCTGGGCTTTAGCATGGCCAACTCCAGGTGGATCGCGCAACGTTGTTCTATCATGCCGCGCTTGGCGGCCGTGGGGTCAGGGTGGCAACGTCCGGGTCCCGCGAGAGCTGTTGCTCGACGGACCGTGCCTGCGTACAACGTAAATCTAACAACCGTTCGAGGACTCGCCCATGGCCCTGCCGCCCGTTCTGCGTGATCGTCTCCGCCTGCCGGTGATCGGCAGCCCGCTGTTCATCATCTCGGGCCCGGAACTGGTGATCGCCCAGTGCAAGGCGGGCGTCGTGGGGTCGTTCCCGGCGCTGAACGCGCGGCCGGCGTCGCTGCTGGACGAATGGCTGCACCAGATCACCGAAGAACTGGCGGCCTGGGACCGGGATCACCCGGAAAGCCCCTCCGCGCCGTTCGCGGTCAACCACATCGTCCACAAGACCAACGAGCGGCTGGAGCATGACGTCGAGGTCTCCACCAAGTGGAAGGCCCCAATCATCATCACCTCCCTGGGCGCGCGGGAGGACGTGAACGCGGCCGCCCACTCGTATGGCGGCGTGGTCCTGCACGACATCATCAACGACCGTTTCGGACGCAAGGCCGTGGAGAAGGGCGCCGATGGCCTGATCGCGGTGGCCGCCGGTGCGGGCGGACACGCCGGCACTCTGTCGCCCTTCGCCTTGGTTCATGAACTGCGCGAGTGGTTCGACGGCCCGATCGCGCTGTCCGGCTCGATCGCCAACGGCCATGCCATCCTCGGCGCCCAGGCCATGGGCGCGGACCTCGCCTACATCGGCTCGGCCTTCATCGCCACGCAGGAGGCGGCCGCCGACCCGGCGTACAAGCAGATGATCGTCGACTCGACCGGCGAGGACATCGTTTATTCGAACCTGTTTACCGGCGTGCACGGCAACTACCTCGCCCCCTCGATCGTCGCGGCGGGCATGGATCCCAACGCATTGCCGACGTCGGACGCGTCGAAGATGAACTTCGGGTCGGGCGGCAATCAGAAGTCCAAGGCCTGGCGCGACATCTGGGGCTGCGGTCAGGGAATCGGCGCGGTCAAGAACGTGCCGACGGCCGCGGACCTCGTGCAACGGCTCTCCGATGAATACGAGGCGGCGAAGGCACAGCTCGCCGCCAAGACCTCGCTCACCGCCGGCCGTGCGCTCCTCGCTGCGGAGTAGAGTTCAGAAAATCTGCACCGCGCCGCAGCTTAATCCTATTTAGTCGCTAGGAGTAAGCGGTCTAGGGTCCCCTCAACGAAAACGAGGGGACTCGAGATGACCACGCCTGCGCTGAAACCTACGGCCTCCGCCGCCCTGCTGGGCCTTCTGCTGTGCGGCGTCGCGCCCGCGGCGATCGCCCAGACGGCGGTGGCGCCGACGGCGACGGACGCCGCCGCGACGGCCGACGCGGAGGGGGAAGCCGGCGCGACCGTGGGCGAAGTGACCGTCACCGCGCGTCGCCGGTCGGAGACTGTGCAGTCGGTGCCGCTGGCCGTTTCGGTCGTGGGCGGGGACAAGGTCGACGCCACCGGCGCCTTTAATGTGGGCCGTCTGCAGCAGCTGACGCCCACGCTGCAGTACTATTCCACCAACCCGCGAAACACCGCGGTGAACATCCGCGGCCTGGGCGTGCCCTTCGGCCTGACCAGCGACGGCTTCGAGCAGGGCGTCGGGTTCTATATCGACGATGTCTATAACGCGCGGGTGGCGACGGCGACGTTCGACTTCCTGGACGTCTCGCGGATCGAGGTGCTGCGCGGGCCCCAGGGCACGCTGTACGGCAAGAACACCACGGCCGGTGCGGTCAACATCACCACCAACCAGCCCACCTTCGATTTCGAAGCCAAGGCCGAGGTCACGGCGGGCAATCTGGCGTTCAAGCAGGCAAAGGCCGCCATCTCGGGTCCGCTCACCGACACCATCGCAGCGCGCCTAGCGATCTCGACCACCACGCGTCGGGGTACGATCTACAACGTCACCAGCCGCCAGTACGTGAACGCCCAGGACAACCTCGGTGTCCGTGGGCAGATCCTCTACAAGCCCAACGACCAGTTCGCCGTCACCTTCGCGGCGGACTACAGCAAGCAGGACGCCGAGTGCTGCGCGCAGATCTATGTGCGGACCGGGGCGACTCAGCGGCCGCTGAACCGCCAGTACGCCGCCCTGGCCGCCGCCCAGAACTACACCGTCGCCAGCACCAATCCGTTCGACCGGGTGACCGACGTCGACGCCAACCTGAACGCCGGCAACAAGATCGGCGGCGCCTCGGCGCGGGTGGTCTGGAATGTGGGGCCGGGCACCCTGACCTCGATCACCGCCTGGCGGTTCTGGGACTGGAAGCCGGAAAACGACCGCGACTTCCTGGGCCTGTCGATCGTGTCCAAGTCGCAGAACCCGTCGCAGCAGGACCAGTACTCGCAGGAGCTGCGCTACAACTATTCGAACGACCGGCTCGACGCGGTCGCCGGCGTCTTCGCCTTCAAGCAGCGGATCGACACGCAGGGAACCGAGCAGCAGGGCCCGGCGTCCAGCCGCTGGAACATCGCTCCCAGCAACGTGCTTTCCAACGATCCGACCGTCCTGGACGGCCTGGTGGCGCGCAACACCCAGTCCCTGAAGAACACCAGCTTCGCCTTGTTTGGCCAAGCCAGCTGGAAGGTCACCGAGGCCTTCACGATCCAGCCGGGCGTGCGGCTGAACTACGACAAGAAGGACGGCTTCTATCAGCGCCTGGTGTTCGACGGGCAGGGCGTCCCGGTGCTGCTGGGCCAGACCGGCCCGCGGCGGGCGGCGCAGCTTGCCGTGTTCACCCCGCAGCTGAGCGAACCCAGCTTCGATGACTGGAACTTCAGCTACGACCTGACCGCCAGCTACCGGTTCGCGCCCGATATCCTCGGCTACGCCACCTATGCGAAGAGCTTCAAGAGCGGCGGCATCAATCAGAACGGCCTGCCGACCGACGCGGCGGGCAACCCGATCCTAGCGGCGGGCACGATCAAGCCCGAGGACGTCAATCACGTCGAGGCCGGGCTGAAGACCCAGTTCTGGGAGCGGCGCGCCACCCTGAACTTTTCGGCCTTCCGGACCGACATCAAGGACTACCAGGCGACGGTGACCAACGGCCAGTTGGGCGTCCTGCGCGGCTACCTCGCCAACGCTGGAAAGGTTCGCACCCAGGGGTTCGAGGTCGACTTCTCCGTCCGGCCCAACGAGCGGTTCACCGCCTACGCCAACGGAGCCTACACCGACGCCACCTATCGCAAGTTCGTCGACGCCCCGTGCCCGCCGGAGCTGTCGGGCGGCACGACGGTGGCGGCGGGCCAGACACCCAGCGCACCCGGGACGCCGGGCGGCCTGAGCCCGGCCAACTGCGACATCTCCGGACAGCGCCTGCCCGGCGTGTCGAAGTGGGCCTTCTCGTTCGGCGCGGAGGCGAACGTACCTGTGACCTTCCTAGGCCAGGAGGGAGAGGCCTATCTCGGTTACGACGGCAGCTATCGCTCGAACTTCTCGTCCAACGCTTCGCCTTCGATCTACACCTGGGTGGACGGCTACGCCTTGTCCAACTTCCGGGCCGGCTTCCGCACGCCAGAGGGGCTCAACCTCTATGCGTGGGTCCGCAATGCGTTCGACGAGGACTATTTCGAGCTGCTGGCGGTGGGGCCCAGCAACACCGGCCTGATCGCCGGCCAGCCCGGCGATCCGCGCACCTGGGGCGTGACACTCAAGGCGGCATTCTAAGCCGCGCCGCGGGCGGCCGCAGAAAATCTGCGGTCGCTTCCATACTAATCCCACTTAACTGCTGGGAATAAGCGGGCCTATCTAGCGCCCTGGCTGTCGGGCTGCGCGAACGCGCTGCGCCGCATGGCCTGCGTCCGCGTTATAGGCCTGACATCACAGGGACCAGTCCGACATGACCTTTGATCCGACCCTGAGCCGTCGCCGCCTCATGGCGGCCGGCGCGGCTTTCGCCGGCGCCTCCGCCTTGCCCGAACTGGCCAGCGCGCAGGCGCGCAAGCCCCTCACCCTGCTCAATGTCAGCTACGATCCGACCCGCGAGCTCTACAAGGATATCAATGCGGCGTTCGGTGACTTCTGGGCCAAGCGAACCGGCCAGAAGCTGACCATCCAGCAAAGCCACGGCGGCTCTGGCAAACAGGCGCGCGCGGTGATCGACGGGCTGCAAGCCGATGTCGTCACCCTTGCCCTGGCCCACGACATCGACGAGATCGCCACCCGCGCCAAGCTGCTGCCGGCCAATTGGCAGAGCCGCCTGCGGGACAACTCCGCCCCCTACACCTCGACCATCGTGTTCCTGGTCCGGAAGGGCAATCCGAAGGCGATCCGGGACTGGTCCGACCTGATCAAGCCGGGCGTCCAGGTGATCACGCCCAACCCGAAGACCTCGGGCGGCGCGCGGTGGAACTATCTGGCGGCCTACGCCTGGGCCCTGAAGCAGCCGGGCGGCACGCCGGCCCGGGCCGAGGCCTATCTGTCGGCGCTGTTCAAGAACGTGCCGGTGCTGGACACCGGGGCCCGCGGCGCGACCACCACCTTCGCCGAGCGCGGCCTGGGCGATGTGCTGCTGGCCTGGGAGAACGAAGCCTATCTGTCCCTGGAAGAATTCGGGCCGAAGTTCGACATCGTCTATCCCAGCCTGTCGATCCTGGCCGAGCCGACCGTCGCCCTGGTGGACAAGAACGTCGACCGGCATGGGACCCGGCACGCGGCCACCGGCTACCTCAACTTCCTCTACAGCCCGCTGGCGCAGGACCTGATCGGCAAGCACCACTTCCGGCCGCGCGAGGCGAAGGCGGTCGCCAAGTACGGCGCCAAGTTCAAGAAATTGCCGCTGGTGACCATCGACGGTCAGTTCGGAGGATGGAAGAAAGCCCAGGCGATCCACTTCGCCGACGGCGGCGTCTTCGACCGCATCTACAAGGGCTAGATCCGATATGACGGCGACCGCCGTAGCGCCTCCGCCGGGGAGGGTCCGAACGCGTTGGAAGCAGCCCAGCATCCTGCCGGGCTTCCCCCTCGCCATGGGCTGGACCCTGACATACCTGGGTCTGGTGGTCGTGCTGCCGCTGATCGCGCTGGTGGTGCGGCCCTGGGAGCTGGGCCTCTCGGGTATCTGGGCGACCCTGACCGAGCCCCGGGTGCTGGCAGCCCTGCGCCTCAGCTTTGGGACGGCGTTTCTGGCGGCGCTGACCAACGTGCCCATCGGCCTGTTGGTGGCCTGGACGCTGACCCGCTACGAGTTCCCCGGCCGACGGATCGTCGACGCCTTCGTCGACCTGCCGTTCGCCCTGCCGACGGCCGTCGCGGGCATCGCGCTCACCGCCATCTATGGCCCCTCCGGCCCGCTGGGAGAGCTGTTCGCCAAGGCGGGGATCAAGACGGCCTACAACCCCATCGGCATCTATATCGCGCTCCTGTTCATCGGCCTGCCGTTCGTGGTCCGCACCATCCAGCCGGTGCTGCAGGACCTGGATCGCGAGGTCGAGGAGGCGGCGCATACGCTGGGCGCCAGCAATCTTCAGCGGTTCTGGCTGGTCGTGTTGCCGGCCGTGTTGCCGGCGCTGCTGTCCGGCTTCAGCCTGGCCTTCGCTCGGGCGGTCGGCGAGTACGGCAGCGTGATCTTCATCGCCGGCAACATGCCGCTGAAGTCCGAGATCGCGCCGCTGCTGATCGTCATCAAGCTGGAGCAGTACGACTATGCCGGCGCAGCGGCCGTGGGCCTGGCGATGCTGGCCATCTCGTTCGGCGGCCTCCTGGCGATGAATGGCGTTCAGCTGTTCCTGGCCCGTCGGGGGCGCGCGTGATGGGGTCGATCCGGCTACCGGGCATCGCGCCGCTGTTCCTGGCGCTGACGCTTGCGATCCTGGGCGTGTTGATCGTCTTCCCGCTGGGCGTCGTGTTCCAGCAGGCGCTGTCGAAGGGCCTGGGCCCCTATCTGGAGCCGCTGACCCAGCCGGACGCGCTGCACGCCATCCAGCTGACCCTGACGGTCGCCGCGATCTCGGTGCCCTTGAACGCCGTCTTCGGGGTCGCCGCCGCCTGGGCGGTCGCGCGGTTCGAGTTCAAGGGCAAGAGCCTGCTGGTCACCTTCATCGACCTGCCGTTCTCCATGTCGCCGGTGGTCTCGGGCCTGGTCTGGGTGCTGCTGTTCGGCGCGCAGGGCTGGTTCGGTCCGTGGCTGCAGGAACACAACATCAAGATCATCTTCGCCACCACCGGGCTGGTCCTGGCGACCGTGCTGGTGACCCTGCCGTTCGTCGCCCGCGAGCTGATCCCCCTCATGCAAGACCAGGGGGCGGACGAAGAGGCCGCGGCGCTGACCCTCGGCGCCGGCGGTTTCACGACGTTCTGGCGGGTGACCCTGCCGAACATCAAGTGGGCGCTGCTCTATGGCGTCCTGCTGTGCAACGCCCGCGCCATGGGTGAGTTCGGCGCGGTCTCTGTCGTGTCTGGAAGCGTGCGGGGTCTGACCACCACTTTGCCGCTTCACGTCGAGGTGCTCTACAATGACTATGAATTCGTCGGCGCATTCGCAGCGGCCTCAATCCTGGCCAGCCTCGGACTCGTCACCCTGGTCATCAAGACCCTCCTCGAATGGCGTCATTCCGGTGAACTTTCGGCAGGCCGACGGCACTAACTCCTCCTCCGCGAACGCCCTGGAAATCCGGGGTATCTCCAAGGCGTTCGGGCGTTTCCCGGCGCTGAAGAACGTGTCGCTGCAAGCCAAGGACAAGGAGTTCCTGGCGCTGCTCGGGCCGTCCGGCTCGGGCAAGACCACGCTGCTGCGCGTGCTGGCCGGGCTGGAGCAGCCGGACGCCGGCGAGGTGCGGTTCGGCGACGAGGACTTCCTGGCCCTGCCGGTGCGTCGCCGGAAGGTCGGCATGGTGTTCCAGCATTACGCCCTGTTCCGTCACATGACCGTGGCCCAGAACATCGCGTTCGGTCTGACGGTCCGGAAGCGGTCGGAGAAGCCCAGCAAGTCCGAGATCGCCGACCGGGTCGCCCACCTGTTGCAGCTGGTGCAGCTGGAGGGCCTGGACAAGCGCTTCCCCTCGCAACTGTCCGGCGGTCAGCGGCAGCGGGTCGCCCTGGCCCGCGCGCTGGCGATCGAGCCCAAGATGCTGCTGCTGGACGAGCCCTTCGGCGCGCTGGACGCCCAGGTCCGCCGCGAGCTGCGGCGCTGGCTGCGGGAGTTGCACGACCGGGCCGGCGTGACCACGGTCTTCGTCACCCATGACCAGGAAGAGGCGCTGGATCTGGCCGACCGCGTGGCGATCCTGAAGGACGGCCAGCTGATCCAGCTGGGCACGCCGAACGAGGTCTACGAGCATCCGGCGACGCCGTTCGTCTATGACTTTCTGGGCCAAGCCTGCCGCATGCCGGGCGTCGTCGCGGGTGGCCGCCTGACGATCGGCGACTGGGACAGCGCGGCGCCCGCTGGTGCGCCGGAGGGGCCGGTCGAGGTCTTCTTCCGGCCGGACGAGGTGGAGTTCGCGCCGGCCGACGGCCAGGGCCTGGTGGCCGACGTCCGGGGCGTGGCGCAGCGGGGGCCGGACGTGCGCATCGACGGCCTGATCGGCGGCGAGCCCGTGGAGCTCCAGGCGCATGGTCCCAGCCTGCCGCAAGGGGTGAGCCCCGGGCAATCCGTCCGCATCAAGCCGCTTCGTCCACAGGTCTACGCAGCGGGATGAATCCAAACGGCTGAGTCGTGCGTTGAGGCGGCATGACCGAGCCCACGCTTCAGCGCCGCTTCTGCA
>JAIXTR010000110.1 GCA_027483845.1 Caulobacteraceae bacterium
CCTTCCGCGCTGTTGCCTGATCCCGGCACGGACGAAGGAGCGACACGACATGGAAGGCCCCAGCGAGGCCGAGATCTCTCGGCGTGGCTTGCTCATTGTCGGCGCGGTCTCGGCGACAGCCTCGGTGACGCCGGCGTCCGCGGCTCCCACCACAGGCGCTGAAACGCCGGGGCTGACCAAGGTCGGCTTCGAGGTCAACGGCGTCCGCCGCGACCTGAACCTGGACGTTCGAACGACCCTGCTCGACGCGCTGCGCGAGCACGTGAAACTGACGGGCACGAAGAAGGGCTGCGACCACGGTCAGTGCGGCGCCTGCACCGTCATCGTCGACGGCCGCCGGATCAATAGCTGCCTGAGCCTGGCGGTGATGCACCAGGACGCCAAGATCACCACCATCGAAGGGCTGGGGACGGCCGGCGACATGCATGCCATGCAGGCCGCCTTCGTGAAGCACGACGGCTATCAATGCGGCTACTGCACCCCCGGCCAGATCTGCTCGGCGGTGGCGGTGCTGGAGGAGATCAAGGCTGGCGTTCCGAGCGATGTTACGGCCGATCTGACCGAAACGCCGAAGGTCACCGGCCCGGAACTACGCGAACGGATGAGCGGCAACATCTGCCGCTGCGGAGCCTATTCCAACATCGTCGACGCCATCACCGACGTGGCCGGGGTGAAGGCATGAAGCTATTCACCTATGAGCGGGCGAAGACGCCTGCGGACGCCGCCGCCGCCGCCCGGGCGCCGGGCGCCAAGTTCATCGCCGGCGGCACCAACCTGCTCGACCTGATGAAGCTGGAGATCGAGACGCCCCAGCATCTCATCGACGTCAATGGCTTGGCGCTGGACAAGATCGAGCCCACCGCGGAAGGCGGCCTGCGGATCGGAGCCCTGGTCCGCAACACCGACCTCGCGGCCGACCGGCGCGTCCGGAAAGACTATGGGGTTCTCTCGCGGGCGTTGCTGTCCGGCGCCTCGGGCCAGCTGCGCAACAAGGCGACGACCGCCGGCAACCTGCTGCAGCGGACACGCTGCCCCTACTTCTACGACCCGGCTCAACCCTGCAACAAACGCCGGCCGGGCAGCGGGTGCAGCGCCATCGGCGGGTTCAGCCGGCAGTTGGCCGTGATCGGCGCCAGCGAGGCCTGCATCGCCACCTATCCCGGGGACATGGCGGTCGCCATGCGGGCGTTGGATGCGACGGTCGAAACCGTGCAGCCGGATGGCCGCGCGCGGCAGATCCCCATCGCCGATTTCCATCGCCTGCCCGGCGGGACGCCGCACATCGACACGACCCTGGAGCCAGGGGAGCTGATCACCGCGGTCACCCTCCCGAAACCCGTGGGCGGGACGCACGTCTATCGCAAGGTGCGCGACCGCGCGTCCTATGCCTTCGCCCTGGTCTCCGTCGCGGCGATCGTCCAGCGGGACGGAACGGGCCGCGTCGCCTTCGGCGGCCTGGCGCACAAGCCGTGGCGGGTCGAGGCGGCCGAGGCGCAGCTGCCGCGCGGGTCCCAGGCCGTCGCCGACCAGGCCCTGGCCGAGGCTCGGCCGCAACCCGACAACAGTTTCAAGCTGAAGCTCGCGGAGCGCACGCTCGCCGCCGCGCTTTCCGAGGCGAGGGCCTGACCATGAAGTTCGACACCCCCGCCGGCAAAAACCCCATCGACCAGCAGAAGGTCGTGGGCAAGGCCACCGACCGGATCGACGGCCCGCTGAAGGTCACCGGCGCGGCGCCCTACGCCTACGAGCGTCACGACAAGGCGCCGAACGCGGCCTACGGCGTCATTGTCACCGCGACGATCGCCAAAGGTCGGATCGCGTCCATGGACCTCACCCGCGCCCGCGCCGCGCCGGGGGTTCTTACCATCGTTACCGCCGCCAATGCGGGCAAGCTCGGCAAGGGCGAGCGGAACACGGCGCCGCTGCTGGGCGGGCCGGAGATCTGCCACTATCACCAGGCCGTAGCGCTCGTGGTCGCGGAGACCTTCGAACAGGCCACCAGCGCGGCGCAACTGCTGGCGGTCGACTATGACCGCGCTGAGGGCGCCTTCGATCTCGAAGCGGCCAAGGGCGCCGCCAAGCCATCCGAGATCAACGGCGAGCCGGGTGACACGGCGGTTGGCGACTTCGACGCGGCGTTCGCATCGGCGCCGGTCAAGATCGACCAGACCTTCACCACCCCCGACGTGTCCCACGCCATGATGGAGCCGCACGCCACCACGGCGGTCTGGAACGGCGACAAGCTGACGCTCTGGACCTCCAACCAGATGATCGACTGGGGGCGGGGTGATCTGGCCGACACCCTGGGCATACCGAAGGCGAATGTGCGGCTGATCTCGCCCTTCATCGGTGGCGGGTTCGGGGGCAAGCTGTTCCTGCGCGCTGACGCCTTGCTGGCGGCGCTGGGCGCGCGTGCAGCGAAGCGGCCGGTGAAGGTCGCGCTTACCCGTCCGCAGATCTTCAACAACACGACGCACCGTCCCGCGACGATCCAGCGGGTGCGCATCGGCTGCGCCAAGGACGGTCGGATCAGCGCCATCGCCCATGAGGCCTGGTCGGGCGATCTGGCCGGCGGCGAGGCCGACGCGGCGGTCCAGCAGACCCGGCTGCTCTACGCTGGCGCGAACCGCATGACCGCGACGCGTCTGGCCGAACTGGATCTCCCGGAGTCGAACGCGATGCGGGCGCCTGGCGAAGCGACGGGGCACATGGCGCTGGAGGTGGCCGTCGACGAAATGGCCGAGGCGCTGGCGATGGATCCGATCGAATTCAGGATCTTAAACGATACGCAGGTGGATCCGGAAAAGCCGGAGCGCCCCTTCTCCCAGCGCCAGTTGGTCGAATGCCTGCGCACGGGCGCCAAGACGTTCGGCTGGAACCGGCGCAAGGCCAAGCCAGGCCAGGTTCGCGACGGGCGTTGGCAGGTCGGCCTCGGCGTCGCCGCCGCCTACCGGGGTGCGCCAGTGATGACCTCCGGAGCGCGCGTCCGCTTGGACAGCCGCGGGACCGTCACGGTCGAAACCGACATGACCGACATCGGCACCGGCAGCTACACCATCATCGCCCAGACCGCGGCCGAGATGATGGGCGTTTCGCTGGATCGCGTCGTCGTCCGCCTGGGGGATTCCGACTACCCCGTCTCCGCCGGCTCCGGCGGCCAGTGGGGCGCGGCCAGCTCGACGGCCGGGGTCTATGCGGCCTGCGTGAAGCTGCGCGAGGCCGTCGCGGCGAAGCTGGGCGTGGATCCGGCGACCGCGGTGTTCGCCGACGGAAAGGTTCGGGCTGGCGGGCGCAGCGTGCCCCTCGGTGAAGCGGCGGGGCCGCAGGGCATGGTCGGCGAGGACAAGATCGAGTTCGGCGATCTTGCCGAGACCCATCAGCAGGGGACGTTCGGCGCCCACTTTGTTGAGGTCGGCGTGGATGTCTTCACCGCCGAGGTCCGGGTCAGGCGCATGCTGGCCGTCTGTAGCGCCGGCCGGATCCTCAACCCCAAGTCCGCCCGCAGCCAGGTGATCGGCGCCATGACCATGGGCGTCGGGGCCGCCCTGATGGAGGAACTGGTCGTCGACAAGCGCATCGGCTTCTTCGCCAACCACGACCTCGCCGGCTACGAGGCGCCGGTCCATGCCGACATCCCGCACCAGGAGGTCATCTTCCTGGATGGCCTGGACCCGATGTCCTCGCCGATGAA
>JAIXTR010000441.1 GCA_027483845.1 Caulobacteraceae bacterium
GCCATGGGGCCGTAGCCGTGCAGCAGGGTCATGGCCACCTGACTGAACCGCTCCACCGCCCAGGTCTTGCCGACCCAGTTGGCCGCCGGGGCCATGGCCAGGATCGGACCGTCGCCCTTGAGCAGTTCGTCGGCGTAGGCCTCGACGTCCGGGTGGGTGAAGATGTGCGGCGGGGCCGGGCCGTCCTCGATCCGCAGGGTCCGGGCGGCCTCCAGAACCTTATGGATCGGCTGCGGGCTGCGCTTGTGGATGGCGCGGCGGCGGGTCGACAGGAAACGGGAAATGCCCGAGCCGCGCAGGTCGACGATCAGACCCCAGCGGGTATGGCGCACCTTCCGCCACAGCTCGATCCAGTGGCCGCCGCTCTTGGACTTCTGCAGCACGATCACCTGGGCGAGGCCGGGGACGTGGGCGAACAGGGGCGCTGCGTCCGGCCCCGCGACGATGGTGAAGCGGGCGTTCGGGATCTCGTCCGCCAGGCGCTTGATCAGCCCCGACGACAGCACCGCGTCGCCGATCCGGGTGGCGGTGATGAACAGGATCGGGAAGGCGGCGGCTGACATCGACATGTCTATAGGCGCCGGAAGGCTGGCGCTCCACCGCCTGCGGGGCCAAATTGTCAGGATGTCCAAGACTGTCGCTATTGCGCACCTTCCCAGCCGCGCTCTGATCGCCGTCAGCGGTCCGGATTGGCGGAGCTTCCTGCAGGGGCTGTTGACGCAGGATGTGGAAACCGTGGCCGCGGGCGAGGCGCGGTTCGCGGCCTTGCTCACGCCGCAGGGTCGGCTGCTCTACGATCTATTCGTGATCCCGAATGGCGATGGCGCCTGGCTGGATGTGGCCGCGCAGCATCGCGATGCGATCCTGCAGCGCCTGACGCTGTATCGGCTGCGAGCCAAGGTGGAGCTCGCGGCCGACAGCACCCCGGTCTTCGCCCGGTTCGACGCCCCCGCGGACGGTGAGGCGGGATGGGCGCCAGATCCACGTCTGCCGGCGTTGGGCTGGCGCGGGTACGGCGCCTTCGAGGCCACCGTCGACGCCGCGGCCTACGACACCCACGGCCTTGCGCTGGGCGTTCCCAGCCCCGCCGATTGGGGGAGCGACAAGACCTATCCCATCGAGGCCAACTTCGACCTCTTGAACGGGATCGATTTCAAGAAGGGCTGCTTCGTCGGCCAGGAGACCACCTCGCGGATGAAGCGGCGCGGCGTCATCAAGAGCCGGATGCTGCCGATCGTGTTCGAAGGGCCAGCCCCGGCTCCGGGCGCCGAACTTCTCAACGGCGACCTGCGGGCGGGCGAGATGCTGTCCGGCGACGAGGGGCGGGCCATGGCTCTGGTCCGCCTTGACCGCGCGCTTGGGGCTGCCCTGACCGTCGAGGGCCGTCCGGCGCGGGCCGAGGTTCCGTCGTGGATGTCAGCGGCCGTCCAGGAAGAACCCGCGTAGCAGTTCCAGTGTCTCGGCGGGCTTTTCCTCCGGGACGAAGTGACCGCAGTCCAGGGCCTGACCCCGGACGTCGTCGGCCCATTCGCGCCAGATCGCCAGGGTGTCGTACCAGGCGGCCAGCGCGCCCTTGCCGCCCCACAGGACCTGGACCGGGCAGGCGATCTTGCACCCGGCGGCCTTGTCGGCGTTGTCCAGCAGGCGGTCGTAGCTGGCGCCCGCGCGGTAGTCCTCGCACATGGCGTGGATGACGGAGGGCCGGGCGGCGGCCGCGGCATAGTCGGCGTAGGCCTCGGCGTCGAAGGTGCGGATGATGCCGCCGAACTGCCGGTCGAAGAAGAATGTCTCGGGGTCGGGCTGGATCAGATGTTCCGGCATGGGCTGCGGCTGGGCCAGGAACGACCAGTGCCAGTAGCCCAGCGCGAAGCGACGGTCGGCCCGCGCCCAGACCTCGCCTGTCGGGATGATGTCCATGATCGATAGCCGCCGCACGGCCTGGGGGTGATCCAGCGCCAGGCGGTAGGCCACCCTGCCGCCCCGATCGTGCCCCGCGACGTCGAAGATCTCGAAGCCGAAGTGGCGCATCACGGCCATCGCGTCGCGCGCCATGGCCCGCTTGGACCCGGTCTCGTGATCGGTGGCGTCGGGCGGCAGGGTCGAGCCGCCATAGCCGCGCAGGTCGGGGCAGACGACCGTGAAGTCGCGGGCCAGACCCTGGGCGACCTGCGCCCACATCATGTGCGTCTGGGGATAGCCGTGGAGGAGCAGGACCGGCGGACCGGCGCCGCCGTGGCGCACGCGCACCGAGACCTCGCCGGTGTCCACCTGTGACAACTGGAAGCCTTCGAACGCCATCGACGTGTTCGCCTCTTGTTTCCAAACCCCGGCTGCGGTGAGAGTGCGGCCGATGACCCAGATGCTGACTCGGTGCGAATGGCGCGGCATGGCCGGCGACCCGCTGTACGAGGCCTATCACGACACCGAATGGGGCGTGCCGGAATATGATTCCCGCGCGCTTTGGGAGAAGCTGGTGCTGGACGGCTTCCAGGCCGGCCTGGCGTGGATCACCATCCTGCGCAAGCGCGAGGCCTTCCGCGCGGCCTTCGACAACTTCGATCCCGAGAAGGTCGCCCGCTATGGCGAGGCCGATCGGGCGCGGCTGATGGCCGACGCCGGCATTGTCCGCTCGAACGCCAAGATCGACGCCGCCATCGACAGCGCGAGGATCTATCTTCAGATGCAGGCGCGCGGCGAGGACTTCTCAGAATTCTGCTGGGGCTTCGTGGGCGGCAAGCCGATCCAGAACCGCTGGGCCGCATTCGGCGACGTGCCGGCCAAGACCGAGCTGGCGGAGACGGTGTCCAAGGCGCTCAAGGCCAGGGGGTTCAAGTTCGTGGGCCCGGTCATCGTCTATGCCTGGATGCAGGCCACGGGCCTGGTGAACGACCACTTCACCTGCTGCTTCCGCCACGACCAGGTGAAGGGCCTAGTCCGCTGATGGCCAAGGGACCCACGCTGCTCCTGGAAAAGGCCTTCGTCGGCGGCCCCGTCTGCGGCGTGGACGAGGCTGGCCGCGGGCCGTGGGCCGGTCCGGTCAGCGCGGGCGCCGTGATCCTGTCCGACAATCCGCGCAAAATCCCAAAGGGCCTCGACGACTCCAAGAAGCTGACCGCCAAGGCGCGCGAAGAGCTGGAGTTGGAGATCAAGGACAAGGCGGTGGCGTGGGGCGTCGGGTTCGCCAGCGTCCAGGAAATCCACGAGCTCAACATCCTGCACGCCACGGGGCTGGCCATGTGCCGGGCGGTCGAGGCCCTGTCGGTGGAGCCGGTGTTCGCCCTGGTCGACGGCAACTACCGCTTCAAGCTCCCGTGCGAGGTCAGGACCGTGGTTGGCGGCGATGGGAAGTCCAAGTCGATCGCCGCCGCCTCGATCCTGGCCAAGGTCGCGCGTGACCGGCTGATGATGGAGATGGACGCGATCTATCCGGGCTACGGCTTCGCCAGCCACAAGGGCTACAACGCCCCCGTCCATATCGAGGCGCTTATCGCTCTAGGTCCCTGCGAGATCCACCGTCGGAGCTGGCGACCCGTGAAGATGGTGCTGGCCGGCTTGGATCCACGACTTGGCGACGAGGCGCAAGGCGCGTTGCCCTTCGCTGTCTGAGGGCGTTACGCCCATGGGTTGTCGTTTCCGAAGATTCCTCTCTCGCGCGACTCTGTCCGGCCTATTTTAACCCGCCGCCGCTAGGCTCCCCGTCCATGTCCTGACGGCGAGCTTATGTTTTCGGTCCTTAACTGTATCGCGTTCGATCACGATCTGCGTCTCGTTCTCCTCGCCGCATTTGTCTGCGCGGCGGCCTGCGTCGGGGCCTTCGGCTGTTATGGGCGAAGTCTCCAGGCCTCCGCGGCGCAGGTGCGCGGCCTGTGGATCGCTCTGACCGGGGTGGTGGCCGGCTCGGGGGTCTGGGCCACGCATTTCATCGGCATGCTGGCCTATCAACCGCACCTGCCCATCGGCTACGAGCCAGTGCTCACGGCCGTTTCCCTTGTCGTCGCGATCGCGGGCATGGCGTTCGGGTTTGCGATCCCGGTTATCGCGCGCGCGCCGGCCGCCATTCTCGGCGGCGGGCTTATCGTCGGCCTGACGATCGGGGCGATGCACTTCCTGGGCATCGCCGCCATCCGCACCGAGGCGCGGGTCGAGTGGCGCTATGCCTATGTGATCGCCGCGATGGTCTTGGGCGTGATCGGAGCGACGGCGGCCCTGTACGCGCGCACCTACCTCAATCACAGGGCGGGCCGCCTCGGGGCGAAGGCTCTGCTTTTGCTTTCGATCGTTGGGCTGCACTTCACGGCCATGACCGCGGTGATCCTGACGCCTGACCCCACCCTGGTGGTGCCGGCGGAACTGGCGAGCCGGGACACGCTGGCGGGGGCGACCCTCGTGCTGGCGGCGCTGGTGCTGATCGCGGCGGCGGCCTTGGTCGGCATGGAGCGGATGGGCCGACGGGCGACCATGAGCGGTCTGAACGATGCGCTGAATTCGGTGTCGGCGGGCCTGGCGTTCTACGATCCCGAAGGGCGGCTGCTCTCATGGAACAGCGCCTTCGCCGATATGATGACGGGATCCGGCGCGGTCCTGACCAAGGGAGTCGGACGGGAGGACCTGGCCCAGGCGGTTCTGGCGGCGGGATGGACGGCGAGCCTCGATATCAGCCAGCCGGGCCTGGCTGGCTACTATGAACAGGGCCGTGCGCCCGAACTGGATCTGCGGCTCCCGGACGGCCGGTGGCTGCGCCATGAGTCCTTCTCCACGGCC
>JAIXTR010000312.1 GCA_027483845.1 Caulobacteraceae bacterium
GCGCCCGGGCTGTAAGAGTTGTCTCTCATGCCGCCGCCGGGAGGGGATAGAGTCCGGCACGGATTCGATGCCACGACCGGCGCGTCATCGACGTAGTGATAATATCGCCACACTATGACAGAATGTCAAAGGTCTTTCGTGGCAAAGCTTGCGTGTGTCGATTTGAGCACACTCCTAGCGTCACCCTAGACCTTCCCGCGCCCCAGATTCTTCGGCCGCGGGTCTTTCAGCACGAACAGCGAGCGGTCCAGGCCAGAGGCGCGCTCCAGCCCGACCAACTCCACCCGGGTGGGGCGGTTCTGGGCGTCGGTGACCGTCCAGCCGGCCAGCGTGAGGGGCGCGTCGGTGAAATTGAGCGTGATCGTGCCCGCCGTTTGCTTTTTGCCGTCGCGGGCCGTGATCGAAAAGCCGTCGGCCAGGCGCGCGACCCGCGTGATCGTCACGCCCTTGTCCAGCCGGATGGTCTTGGCCAGGAACAGCGAAAGGGGCGTCACGCCCAGTGGGTACCGGTCGAACGTCTTGAGGCGCTTGTCCTGCACGGACACCACGCCGCCGTCCGAAACGACCAGCAGGCCCGACGGCGCGTCGTAGGCGAACCGGGCCTTGCCGGGACGCTTCATGAAGAGCTGGCCGGTGGTCGCGCGACCGCGTCCATCGGTCTGGATGAACCGCGCCTTGGCCTCGCTCAGTCCCTCGAGATACGCGACGGCGCGGTCCACCAGCGCCTTGTCCGCTGGGGCGAGCGGGGTCTGGGCAAAGGCGGAGCCGGCGAAGGGCGCTGCGGCCAGGGCGAGCGTCAGGCGGCGTCGGGTCAAGGTCATGTCAGGCTTCATCCGGCGTTCTTTGGCCTACGGCGTGGGCTGGATTAGGGCGCAGCGCAACGTCTCGGGGTTTCGGGAGGTTCCTAGAAGCGCCGCGAGCTGCTGGGGGTAAGGATCAGGGCGCGGTCATCCGGTGCGCCGAGCCCGCCAGGGCATGCTGCGGGCGCATACGCCAAGTCGTAGCAGAGGCGAACCTCGCTCAGCCGGCCCGACGGATCGGTCGCCACGAAGATGGCGTCCGCGGGCAGCCATCGGTTCTTGGCTGTGAAGGCGCTGCGTAGCCGCCCGGCGGTGAGGTCCGGGATCGCCTCGATCCGCGGCAGCTTCACTCGGTCGTAGAGCCGCGCGGCGTCGCGGAAATAGGCCGCGGGCGTCTCCCAGCCACAGGATCCGTGGGCCTGCCACTCGTGCTGCAGCAGGGCGGCCGAGGGCGTGCGGCAGTACATCTGGCGCACCGTCGCCGCGTCGATCGTCCCGACCGGACGACAGTTGCGCGGATAGGGCGGGGCCTTGCCGTTGGGCCACAGGCCGTGAAGGGCGAAACCCTGCGGGCGAGACTCCGCGTCGAGCGGCGGCGTCGTCGCCTTGGTCTGGCCGTTGATGCGCCGCCAGTCCGGCGTCCAGGTGATGGCCAGGAGGTAGTAGGCGGTGGTGACGCCGGTCACGATCTCGTTCGGCGCGACAGCTTCGACGGGCGCGGGCTTGAGGTCCGGCGGCAGCCGGCAGGCGGGCGCGGCGACGGCAGGCGTAGCGAGGAGAGCGGCGGCGAGCAGGGGCAGGGCGAGACGCATGCCGGCATAGAGCCAGACGCGCCCGCCCGCGCAATCGTCTAAAGTGGTCCCATGAGCATCATCGAGGATCTGGAGCGCCGCATGGCGCAGGCGGCGGAGGCCGGCGACTTCGAGACCGCCGCCACCCTGCGCGACGCCATCGCCCGCATCCGCTCCGGCGACACCAATCTGGTGGAGCAGCGGCCCGGTCGCATGGGTCTGGGCTCCAGCCAGGAGCGCTACGTCCCCGACCCCGCGAAGCCGCTACCGAAGAAGCCCGACCCGATGACCAAGGGCCACAAGCCGGGCGGCCGGCGGGCGCGCTAGGGCGCCGCGGAGACCAGGATCTCGCGCTTGCCGGCGTGGTTGGCGGGGCCGACGACGCCCTCCTGCTCCATCCGCTCGATCAGCGAGGCGGCGCGGTTGTAGCCGATCTGCAGTCGGCGCTGGATGTAGCTGGTGGACGCCTTGCCGTCGCGGGTGACCACAGCCACGGCGCGGTCGTAGAGGTCGTTGCTCTCGCTCTCGCCGCCGAAACCGAGGTCGCCCTCCTCCGCGTCGTCGTCGCCGCCAGCCGTGACCTCCTCGAGGTAGCTGGGCGTGCCCTGGTCGCGCAGGAACTTCGCCACCGCCTCGACCTCACCGTCGGACACGAACGGTCCGTGCAGGCGGGTGATGCGGCCGCCGCCGGCCATGTAGAGCATGTCCCCCTGCCCCAGCAGCTGCTCGGCGCCCTGTTCGCCCAGGATCGTGCGGCTGTCGATCTTCGAGGTGACCTGGAAGCTGATCCGGGTCGGGAAGTTGGCCTTGATGGTGCCGGTGATGACGTCGACCGACGGCCGCTGGGTCGCCATGATCAGGTGGATGCCGGCGGCGCGCGCCATCTGCGCCAGCCGCTGGACGGCGCCCTCGATGTCCTTGCCGGCCACCATCATCAGGTCGGCCACCTCGTCGATGACCACGACCAGGTAGGGCATCGGCTCGGGCCGGATCTTCTCGCTCTCGTAGGTGGCGCGGCCGCCCTCGTCGAAACCGGTTTGCACGGTGCGCTCGAAATGCTCGCCCTTGGCTAAGGCCTCGCGGGCCCGCTCGTTGTAAGAGGCCACGTTGCGGACGCCGATCTTGGACATCCGGCGATAGCGATCCTCCATCTCGCGGACGGTCCACTTCAGCGCGACGATGGCCTTCTTCGAGTCGGTCACCACCGGCGCCAGCAGGTGCGGGATGCCGTCGTAGACGCTGAGCTCCAGCATCTTCGGGTCGATCATGATCATGCGGCACTGCTCGGGCGGCAGGCGGTAGAGGATCGACAGGATCATGGCGTTGACCCCGACCGACTTGCCCGACCCGGTGGTCCCGGCGATCAGCAGGTGGGGCATCTTCGCCAGATCGGCGATATAGGGCTCGCCGCCGATGGTCTCGCCCAGCACGACGGGCAACGACTGGCCGCCGCGCTCGTACTCGGCCGATCCCAGCATGTCGCGCAGATAGACGGTCTCGCGGCGCTGGTTGGGCAGTTCGATGCCGATGGCGTTGCGGCCCGGCACCACCGACACGCGGGCGGAGGCGACGCTCATGGAGCGCGCGATGTCGTCCGACAGGGCCACGACCCGGGCCGACTTCACCCCGGCGGCCGGCACCAACTCATAAAGGGTGACCACCGGACCGGGCCGGATCTGGTCCACCTGGCCGCGGACGCCGAACTCGGCCAGCACGCTGACCAGCAGCTGGGCGTTCTGGCGGAGCGCCCCCTCGTCGTATTGCGCGGCGCGGGCCGGCGCCTTGGTCAGCATCGACAGTTCCGGCAGCTTGAAACCGCCATCCTGGGCGAAGGAGAAGGTGGCCTGGGCTTCCTTCTGCTCGCGGACGCTCTCCTTCGGCGCGGGCTTGGGCGCCTTGACCTGCAGGACGGGACCATCCTCCGCGAACGGGGGCGGCTCGGGCGTGACGGTGTCCGCAACGGGCTCTGGCGCCACGGCCTTGGCGCGCCGGGCGACCTTGGCGGCGCCCGTCGGCTCGGGCTGAGCCGCTTTCAGCTTGGGCTTGGCCGCCAGCGCATGGGCCATGGCGTCGGCCAAGCCCCGGAAATCGACCCGCGACAGACCCAGGCCGTAGCCGTAGGCCACCACGCCGGAGACCAGCAGGACCGTCCCGGCGATGGCGGTTCCAAATCCCAGGCGCGCATAGGCGATCAGTCCGGCGAAGCCGCCGAGCAGCGCGTCGCCCCAAAAACCGCCCAGACCCTTGGCCAGCGGCCAGCCGGCGGGGATCGGCGCCCAGGCCAGGGCCCCGGCCAGCGCCAGAACGCCCAAGGTCCCGATGGCGGCGCGCAGGCGCAGACGCCCACGGCTGAGATCCGGCTCGGGGTCGGTGACGCGGGCGAGGCCGCAGGTTACGAGTAGCAGCGCCGCGAGGCCGGCCGTAACGCCCAGCGACTGCACCCCGATGTCCGCCAGCACCGCGCCGCCGCCGCCCAGGGCGTTCAGGGGTTCCGTCGGACCCGCGGCGTTCAGGCTGGGATCGGCGGCGCTGTAGGTGGCGAAGGCCACGGCCAGGGCGGCCCCGAACGCCGCGGTCAGCCCGCCGCGCAGCCGCGCGGTCGCGGGGTGGTTCCACGTCAGCCTGGCGATATGGAGCGCGAGCTCTCCGCCGGTTTTCCGCGCCACCCGCGCCATCGTCCAAAGCTCTCCACAACGAGTCGTTCGCCCCTGTTTGGGCCGGGGACCGTTAATCGCGCGTTTACCGTGATTGAACCGGTGCGCGATCGGCCTTTCGTGCGACGCGTGACCGCACTAGTTTGCGGCCATGAACTGGTCCATGCCCCGCCCCGTGCTGCAGGTCGTCGCCACCGCCCTGGTCGCGGCGTGTCTCGGGGCGTTCGCGTTGGGGGCGATCACCGCGCCGGCGCGGAGCCGCCTCCCCGGGGAGCGCCTGGATGGCGCCACCGGCCAGGTGATCGAGGCGCAGGACGCCACACCCCTCACGGACGAGCGGCTGGTGGGCGCGGCTCAGGACAAGGAAGAACTGACCCCCGAAGAGCAGGCCGCGCTCGACGCCGAGAAGAAGGCCAAGGCGGAAGCCGCCGCCCTGGCAAAGGCCGAAGCGGAAAAGGGCGCGCCGGCTGGACCGGAATCCGCCCCGGTCATCGCGCCCCCGGCTCCGGCGACGGCGGCCGAGGCTGCTCCCGCCCCGCCGCCGCCAAAGGTCGAAGAGCCGCCCTTCTAGACCCCGTTGGCCTTGAAGAACGCCAGCATCCGAGCCCATCCGGCCTCGGCGGCCTCCTTGTTGTAGGACGGGCGATAGTCGGCGTGGAAACCGTGCTGCGCGCCCGGATAGACGACGATGTCGCTCGTAGTCTTCCCGGCCGCCTTCAGGGCGGCTTTCATTTTCTCGACGTCGGTCAGCGGGATGCCGCTGTCCTTCTCGGCGTAGAGACCGAGGACCGGAGCCTTTAGGTCGGCCACGACATCGATCGGGTTCTTGTTGGCGGGGTCGGGCGACATCCCGCTGCTGATCCGCCCGTACCAGGCGACCCCGGCCTTGAGGTCGGGCCGGCGCGCCACCGTCTCCCAGACCACGGCGCCGCCCCAGCAATAGCCGGTGATCGCCATGCGCTTGGTGTCGGCCCACGGCTGGGCCTTGAGGTAGGTGATCGTCGCGTCGATGTCGCCGGCCACCTGGGCGTCGCTGGCGGTCGCGACGATCTTCATGATCGCCGGATAGTCGGTCATCGTGGACGGATCGCCCGCGCGGACGAAGAAGTCCGGCGCGATCACCACATAGCCGGCCTTGGCCAGGCGGCGGGCCGTATCGCGGATGTACTCGTGCAGGCCGAAGATCTCCGAGATCAGCACCACGACGGGGTGCTTCCCGCCCTTGGTCGGACGGGCGATGAAGGCCGGGATTTCGCGGTCGGGCGCTTTGATCTGCACCTCGCTCTGCACCAGGTTGACGCCATCGGTCTTGATCGGCTCGGCCTGGGCGGACCACGCCGCGAGCGCATAGCCGCCGGTCAGGGCCAGGGTCAGGCCCCGCCGCGACAGATGGACGTCTTCCGGGCGCGTGCCGTCCGGGCGGGTGAGCGTGACCATGGAGCGTTTCCTTCTGCGTCGATTGGCGAGAGGGTGGGAGCGGAACCCACAGCTCCGGCCTGCGTCAACCGTCCATGACCTTCCCTCGCGCAAAACCGTTCGCCACGCGCGCCCTGACGCCGGGCGAACGAGCGATGGCCGCGGAGATGTTCGGCGCCGCCCTGGATGCGGCCCGGGTCCGGCTGCTGGCGATCCCGGTCTGGAACCGCGCCTTCGTCGCCGGCGCGCGGTGGATCGTCTGGCCCGCGGCGACCCTGCCCCTGGACTTCGCCGCGCCGGGGGTTCCGGTCCGCCTCCAAGCCGTGTTCGTCCACGAGCTGACCCATGTCTGGCAGGCCCAGCGCGGCGTCTCGCTGATTTTGGGCAAGATCAAAGCGGGGGACAGCCCGGCGTCGTACGCCTACGACCTTCTGGGCGATCGGACCTTCGCGGCGATGAACATCGAGCAGCAGGCCATGGTGGTGGAGCACGCGTTCCTCGCGGCCCGGGGCGCCGATACGCCGCATCCGGCGGCGCTCTACGCCGAGGCCAGCGCCCATTGGCGGCAAGCGTGACCGATGCCCTTGATCCGATTAGGGGCTTTCGCTCTTGCAGCCCCCGCAATTTCCCCCATATCGGCACTCGACACCGGCTTCCGCGAACGGAAAGCGGCCGCCGGCGGAGCGACAATCGAACCGGGGGCGTCGCAATTGCCCGGGCGCTTGACTAGAAGGCCCAACCGCGACGTTCGCCAAACAAGGAGCGAGTAGACCAAGGCTATGAGCAGAATCATCGGCATCGACCTCGGCACGACCAACTCGTGCGTGGCCATCATGGACGGCAAGACGCCCAAAGTGATCGAGAACGCCGAAGGCGCGCGGACCACTCCGTCGGTCGTCGCCTTCATGGACGACGGCGAGAAGCTGGTCGGCCAGCCGGCGAAGCGTCAGGCTGTGACCAACCCGACCAACACGCTCTTCGCCATCAAGCGGCTGATCGGCCGGAACTTCGACGACCCCGTGGTCGCGAAGGACAAGGGCATGGTCCCCTACGAGATCGTCAAGGGCGCCAACGGCGACGCCTGGGTGCGCGCCCACGGCAAGGACTATTCGCCCCAGCAGGTCTCGGCCTTCATCCTTCAGAAGATGAAAGAGGCCGCCGAGCAGCATCTCGGTGAAAAGGTCGACAAGGCGGTCATCACCGTCCCGGCCTACTTCAACGACGCCCAGCGCCAGGCCACCAAGGACGCGGGCAAGATCGCGGGCCTCGAAGTCCTGCGGATCATCAACGAGCCGACCGCGGCCGCCCTGGCCTATGGCCTGGAGAAGAACGACGGCAAGAAGATCGCCGTCTACGACCTGGGCGGCGGTACGTTCGACGTCTCGGTGCTGGAAATCGGTGACGGCGTGTTCGAGGTGAAGTCGACCAACGGGGACACGTTCCTCGGCGGTGAGGACTTCGACATGCGCATCGTCGACTACCTGGCCGACGAGTTCAAAAAAGAGAACAGCGTCGACCTGCGCAAGGACAAGCTGGCCCTGCAGCGCCTCAAGGAAGAGGGCGAAAAGGCCAAGAAGGAACTGTCCTTCACTACGCAGTACGAAGTGAACCTGCCCTTCATCTCGATGAACGCGTCGGGTCCGCTCCACCTGAACATCAAGCTGTCCCGCGCCAAGCTGGAAGCCCTGGTGGAAGACCTGATCAACCGCACCGTCGGCCCCTGCGAGCAGGCGCTGAAGGATGCGGGCCTGAAGAAGGGCGACATCGACGAAGTGATCCTGGTCGGCGGCATGACCCGCATGCCCAAGGTCGTCGAGACGGTGAAGGCGTTCTTCGGCCGTGAGCCGCACACCGGCGTGAACCCGGACGAGGTCGTGGCGCTGGGCGCCGCGGTCCAGGCCGGCGTGCTGGGCGGCGAGGTGAAGGACGTCCTGCTGCTCGACGTGACCCCGCTGACGCTGGGCATCGAGACGCTGGGCGGCGTGTTCACCCCGCTGATCGAGCGCAACACCACGATCCCGACCAAGCGCAGCCAGACGTTCTCGACCGCCGATGACAATCAGTCGGCCGTGA
>JAIXTR010000064.1 GCA_027483845.1 Caulobacteraceae bacterium
GGTCGCCATGGCGCGTGCCGGTCACAGCCGCCCGGGCTTCGGCGAAGGCGCGCGGGCCGAGATCGGCGGCGATCCGGTCCAACCGCAGCACGGCCGCCGCCGGCGCGCCCGCGGCCCAGCCGTCGATCGCCGCGTTCACCCGCGCATAGCGATCGCCGGCATCTGGGGCGTTGGCGACCAACACGTGGCCAGCGAACTGGCTGCGCAAGGCCTGGAGCCGACCGACGAACCAGTCCGCAAGCTCGTCGTCCGAGAGCCGCGGGTAACGCGTGAAATCCAGCCAGACGAGGGCTGCGTCGTAGGAGGCGTCGGGCAGACTGAGACTGTCATCGTAGTCGCCGAGCACCAGGCGGGGCGTCCACCCGGCGAAGGCGGTCAGCGGCGCCAGAACCGGAACAAGCGTCTCGAAGGCGTGATTCCGAAGCACCCGCAGGACGAATCCTTCGCCCGCGGCGGCCCCCAGGCGCATGACGGCCAGGCGATTCAGTTCGGGCGCGAAGAGCGTCGCCTGCCAGTCCAGCCTGTCGATGGGGGTGATCGCGCTCACCCGGCCCGCATAGGCGAAGCCCCATTCGAAAACAACAAGCCGCCGGCGCCGGCGGCTGACGGACAGGGATTGTTTCAGGACCCGATATCGAGAACCCTGCCGGCCTCGAACTATCGACTGCGGGGAATGCGGGCTTTGATCGTCAATGAGCTGCGCGGCGAGCCCGCCCACGTCCTCGATCAGGCCGTCCTCATGGCCGGCTCACAGATGGCGTATTCCGCCGGACTGGACACCGCCTATGTGACGACCCCCATCAATCTGGCGGTCGACCTCTGTCCCGAGGAATCCATCCGCACCCTCGCCCGGGTCGTGCAGAATGGGCAGGTCGAGCTCGAGTTTACGGAGCCGCCGGAGATCATCGGACACCTGAGCCGCGACGTCATCGCGTTCAATCTGCTCCACCCCCAGAACTACTTCCACTTCCTGATCGAGTATCTGCCCAGCCTGTTTGTCCTGGTGAAGACCAACCGGGTGGCCGCCAACGCGATGATCGCGACCGGCATTCTGCACGCCAACATGTGGACGGCCCTGCTGGCGATCGTCGAGCATCTGTCCATCCCGGTTATCCAGCTACGGAAGACGCAGGCCGTGTCGTGCGACCGCGCGATCCTCGTCACGCCGAGCTGGCGCGCCACCGAACGCGTCAGCGGCGCGGTCTCCGAGAGCGTCTACAATGGTGACAACATCCGCCAGATGCGCGCGGCGTTCCGGCCCTACTGGAGCGATGGCGGCGAACGCGGATTGAAACTGTATCTGCGTCGTATGGGCGGACAGCGCCAGCTCACGAACGCTGAGGACCTCGAGCGGATGGCTCTCGCGGCGGGCTACCAGGTGGTCGACGCCGCGACGTTGTCGTTCGAAGAACAGATCCGCGTTTTCAGCGGGGCGTCGCACATCGTGGGACCGACGGGCGCGTGGCTGGCGAACCTGATCTTCACGCGTGAGGACACTCGGGTGACGGTGCTCTATCCGGTCACCTGCGAATCAGGCGTGGGCATCTGGACCCAGCTTGGCGAGATCTGCGGCGTGCATGTGCGCGGGATGTTCGGCCCCATCACCCTCTACCGCGAGCGGCAGCCGATCCATTCGGACTTCATGATCCCGCCGGATCTGTTCGCCGCCGAACTCGCCGCCTGACGCTCGACAGACCCGCGAACGCGCACCGCCATAGGGGTCGGTTTTGCCGCAGGATCCGGGATGGGGGCCGCCGTTGACAACCTGGGCGGCGCACGGATTACTCCCGCTATCGAGGCCTAGGCGGTCGGGCGCGCCAAAGGCCTAGCCGCAACTCCCGGAACCGGTCGCGGTGGGACCCGCCAGCAGATGATCTCTTCGAAGAAGATCCCGGTGGCCAAGCCTCGCCTGCCGCGGCTGGAGGCCCTGGCCCCCTACATCGAGCGGATCGACGCGGCGCGCTGGTACTCGAACTTCGGACCGCTGGTGGAAGAGTTCGAAGGTCGCCTCGCGGACAGGTTCGGCATCGCGCGAGACTGCATCTCCACCATCGCCAACGCCACCGTGGGGCTGGAACTGGCGCTGAAGGCAGTGTCCGCGCCGGCGGGATCGCTGTGCCTTGTGCCCAGCTGGACGTTCTCGGCCTCCGCCCACGCCATTCTTGAGGCGGGCCTGATCCCCTGCTTCATCGATGTTGACGAGGCGGGCGTGATCACGCCCGAGCTGGTTCGCACGGCGCTCGCGCAGGCGCCCGGCCCCGTCGGAGCGATCATGCCGGTCGCCGTGTGGGGTCAGCCAATCGATCCCGCGCCATGGGTGGCCCTGGCGCGCGAGACGGGAATCCCCGTGGTGCTGGACGTCGCGCCCGGCTTCGATGGGGCTCGCGCCGCAGGTCTGATCTCGGTCGTCAGCCTTCACGCGACGAAGATCCTGGGCATCGGCGAAGGGGGCTTTGTGATGTCCGCCGACCCGGATTTGGTGGCCGCCGTCAGACTGCGCGCCAACTTCGGGTTCCGCGGCACCCGCGAGGCCCAGGCGCCCGGCACCAATGGCAAGCTCAGCGAGTACGCCGCCGCCATCGGGCTCGCCGCCCTTAGCGAATGGCCCTCGCGGCGCGCCGCCTTCGAGAGCGTGGCCCGGCGCTATCGCGAGAACCTCGCCA
>JAIXTR010000302.1 GCA_027483845.1 Caulobacteraceae bacterium
AGAGACCATCCGCGCCATGTCGCTCCGAAATATCGCCATCATCGCCCACGTCGACCACGGCAAGACCACGCTGGTTGACCAGCTGCTCGCCCAGTCCGGCGTCTTCCGAGCCAATGAGGCGACCGTCGAGCGCGCCATGGACTCCAACGACCAGGAGCGCGAACGCGGGATCACCATCCTCGCGAAGTGCACCTCGGTGCTGTGGAACGGCGAGGCGGGCGAGACCCGCATCAACATCATCGACACCCCCGGCCACGCCGACTTCGGCGGCGAGGTCGAGCGGATCCTGGGCATGGTGGACGGCTGCGTCATCCTGGTGGACGCCGAAGAGGGCGTCATGCCCCAGACCAAGTTCGTGCTGGGCAAGGCGCTGAAGATGGGCCTGCGTCCGATCCTCTGCCTCAACAAGGTCGACCGGCCGCACGCCGATCCCGACCGGATCCTCAACGACGTGTTCGACCTGTTCGCCGCCATGGGCGCGACCGACGAACAGCTCGACTTCCCGCACATCTACGCCTCGGGCAAGAACGGCTGGGCCACCCTGGACATGTCCAAGCCCAATGACACCCTGGCGCCGCTCTTTGACCTCATCGTCAAGCACGTGCCCGAGCCCAAGGTCGTCGCCAACAAAGACAAGCCGTTCCAGATCCTCTCGGTGCTGATCGAAAACGACCCGTTCCTGGGCCGCCTGCTGACCGGACGGATCGAGAGCGGCAAGGCCGTCCCCGGGATGGCCATCCACGCCCTGTCGCTGGACGGCAAGGAAATCGAGCGCGGCCGGATCACCAAGGTCCTGGCCTTCCGCGGCTTGAAGCGCCAGCCGATCGACGACGCCGAAGCCGGCGACATCGTCGCCATCGCCGGCCTCTCGAAGGCCACCGTGGCCGACACCCTCTGCGCCATGGAAGTCACCGAGGCGCTGCCGGCCCAGCCGATCGACCCGCCGACCATCTCCATGACCGTCTCGGTCAACAACTCGCCCCTCGCCGGCCGCGAGGGCGACAAGGTGCAGAGCCGGGTCATCGCCGCCCGCCTGCAGAAGGAAGCCGAGTCCAACGTCGCCATCCGCGTCACCGAGACCTCGGACAAGGACGCCTACGAAGTCGCGGGCCGCGGCGAACTGCAGCTGGGCGTGCTGATCGAAGGCATGCGCCGCGAGGGCTTCGAGGTTTCCATCAGCCGTCCGCGGGTGGTGTTCCAGACCGACCCGGAGACCGGCGAACGCCTCGAGCCCATCGAAGAGGTGATGATCGACGTCGACGACGAGTTCTCCGGCATCGTCATCGAGAAGCTGTCGGCCCGTAAGGCCGAGCTGAAGGACATGGGCCCGTCGGGCGCGGGCAAGACCCGCATCAGCCTGATGTCCCCCTCGCGCTCGCTGATCGGCTACCAGGGCGAGTTCCTCACCGACACCCGCGGCTCGGGCGTGCTGAACCGCGTGTTCAGCCACTACGAGCCCTACAAGGGCGCCATCGACGCCGGCCGGAAGGGCGTGCTGATCTCCAACTCGGACGGTGAAACGGCGGCCTACGCGCTGTGGAACCTGGAAGACCGCGGCACCATGTTCGTGGGCGGCGGGGAGAAGACCTACCAGGGCATGATCATCGGCGAGAACAGCCGCCAGGACGACCTGGACGTCAATCCGATGAAGGCCAAGCAGCTCACCAACGTGCGCGCTTCCGGCAAGGACGAGGCCGTGCGCCTCACCCCGCCGCGCCGCATGACCCTCGAGCAGGCCATCGCCTACATCGAGGAAGACGAACTGGTGGAAGTGACGCCCAAGTCGATCCGCCTGCGCAAGAAGGAGCTGAACCCCTCCTTCCGCAAGAAGCGCGTCAAGGACGAGTAGTCGGACCTGCGTAAAATCGTCCGGAGCGTTCGCGCGCTCTGGACGACGGCGCCACGGGCGTGACACGGATGCGGGGTAGAGAGTTTCCGATGACCGACGCCCCCCGCGCCTATCCGCCCCGCCACTACCCCACCCCGGCCGCCAAGTGCGCCGATCTGGTGGTGCACGTTATGGGTCTGACCCTGGCCCTGGTCGGCGGGATCGTCCTCCTGACCCTGGCGGTCATGGGCGGCCGGATCAGCAATGTGGTCGGCGTGGCGATCTACGCCGCCGGCATCATCGCCATGCTGGCCTTCTCCACCGCCTACAACTTCGCCAAGCCGCAATACCGCCCGGTGCTGCGCCGCCTGGATCACGCCGGCATCTTCCTGATGATCGCCGGCTCCTATACGCCCTTCACCCTCAACCTGCCCGGCGCCTGGGGTCCGGGGATGACAGCGGCCGTCTGGTCCATCGCGGCCATCGGCGCGCTGGGGAAGCTGTTCCTGGTCGGCATCGACCGGAAGTTCTGGGTGGTGGTCTATCTGGTCCTGGGCTGGATGGTGGTGGTCTGCCTCAAGCCGATGATCGACACCCTGGCCTGGTATGCCCTGGCCCTGCTGGTCACCGGCGGCGTGCTCTATTCGACCGGCGTCATCTTCTACGTGAACAAACGGCTGAAGTTCTCCCGCGCCATCTGGCACGGCCACGTGGTGGCCGCCGCCGCCGTCCACTGGTGCGCCGTCCTGACCGGCGTGGTCCTCACCTCCACGCACTGACCCGATGCGCCGGCTCCTCGTCGGTCTGACGCTGGCGCTCCTCGCCGGCGCCGCCCAGGCCCAGGGCTACGCCCGCGAGGGCCGCACCTGCGACGGCTACCCCCGCGCGCCCATCGAGACGATCAAGGGCCTGTGCGCCGGTCTCGTCCTGGCCCCGCCGCCCGCGGGCCTGCCCGCCTCCAAGCGCACGATCCACCTGCCCCGCACCCTCCTAGCCCTGCCCAGCGGCGACCTGCTGGTCGTGGACCTCGGCATCTGGGATCCTGGCCGCGGCTCGGTCTGGCGCCTGACGCCCAAGCCTGGCGGCGAGCCACAGCTCAAGCGCTTGCTGACCCGCCTGGACCTGCCCCACACCCTGGCCGTCGGCCCCGACGGCGCGGTCTATCTCGGCGAGATGAGCCGGATCAGCCGCTTCGATCCCGACGCCGCCGATCCCCAGGCGACCCTGACCCCGGTCGTCACCGGCCTGCCGGACAACCGCCTGCACGACAACCGTCACCCGCTCTCGGCCTTCATCTTCGACGCCGACGGCGCCCTGCTGGTCAACGTCGGCGCGCCGTCCGACCAGTGCCCGCCCAGGCCCGGCGAGGCGCGCTGCGCCGAGGGCGAGCGCCAGGCCGCGCTTTGGCGGTACGCGCCTGAGGGTCCCGGCAAGTGGGCCGCCGAGCCCACCGTCTTCGCCCGCGGCCTGCGCAACTCCCTGGCCCTGATCCGCACCCGCGCCGGCGCCATCGTCCAGGCCGAGAACAGCATCGACGTCGCCGATCCGGCCTGGCCGCCCGAGGAGCTGAACGTCATCCAGGCCGGCGGCCACTACGGCTGGCCCTACTGCATGGGCGCCAACCAGCCCGCGCCCGCCTGGAAGAGCCGCAAGCTCGCCTGCGCCGCCTATCGCCGCCCGGCCGTGCTGATGGCCCCGCACGGCGCGCCGCTCCACCTGATCGAGTATCGCGGCGCCATGTTCCCCGCGCTCCAGGGCCGCCTGATCGTCAGCCTGCACGGGTACCGCGCCACGGGCTCGCGCCTGATGGCCTACGCCCTCGACGACGGCGGCCGGCCCACGACCGCCAAGCCGCTCGACCTGACCCCCGGCTGGCGGGCGGTGAAGGGCCGCCGGCCCAGCGGCGCGCCCGTCGGCATGGCCGTGACGCCCGACGGCGCCATCTGGGTCGCCGACGACCGCAACGGCGCGATCCTGCGTTTCGCCAAGGACCGGCCCTGAACGACCGGATCTGACCGAGCCGCCTGCTATTCCGCGGCCATGGGATACGGGCACACCTCCGCCGGCCGGGGAATCGATTCCGCGGGGGCCGGCCGCGCCCGAAGCACCAACCCGTTCATCGCCAAAATCTCCGCGACCATGCAGGCCGCCGCCCCGATCGGAAACGGCGGCGGAGCGTCCAGCAACCTCTGCAGCCGCTCGTCCAATGACCGGTAGTCTTCCGCCTGGGCGCAGCCGAACACGTCGAGGATCAACGCCTCGTCGTCGGTCACGCGGGGGTCGACCGGGATCGACAACGTCAACCGCCGCCGTCCCCGCGCCCCCAACTGCCGCACGAATGCTTCCAGGGTGCGATAGGCGGCCTGGCCGGCACAGCCGCACGCCGCTTCGAAATGGGCCTGCAGGCTGTGGCACGGCGACGCCATCGCCAGCAGGCGGACGGTGCGGATCAACAGCCGCTCCCCGTGCAGCAGGTCGTCGCGGGGGGTCAGGTGTCGCATGGGGCCAACTCCGGAAATGTCCGGGGAAGGCTAGTGTTATTGCGAGTCATTCGCAACTAGGGACGCGGTCCATAGGGCCGCTCCATGAACACATCGGCACGGGCATAGGCCGTCTCGCGGGGCAGCAGGTCGCGGAAGCCCATGGCGCGATAGAGGGCCAGCGCTGGGCCCAAGCTGGCGTTGGTCTCGAGGTACAGCCGCGTCGCGCCAAGCTCGGCCCCCACATCGATGCATCGCTGCAGCAAACGTCGACCCAGCCCCGATCCGCGCAGGTCCTCCGACACGGTCATCTTGGCCACCTCGTAGCCGCCGTCGTCCATCTTCAGCAGCGCCACGCAGCCGACAGGCGCGCCATCCATCACGGCCATGAAGATGCGGCCACCCTTGTCGAGGATCTTGCCCTGCGGATCGGTCAGCACCTCCAGGTCCTTGGGCTCCAGGGCGAACAGCCTGGAAATCCAGGCGACGTTCAGGCGGTGGAAGGCTTCGGCGTGCGCGGGCGCGAAATCGACGATGTCCATGCGGCCTCCGGGGTGGTCAGCGGCGCAGTCTGTCGCCAATGTCGGGGCGATGGCCAACCCGATTTTCGCAAGCCTGCCCACGACCGTTTTCGAGGAGATGTCCGGCCTCGCCCGCGCCCATGGGGCGATCAACCTGGGCCAGGGGTTCCCCGACGACCCGGGTCCGGAGGCCGTGCGCGCCAAGGCCGCCGAGGCGGTGATGAGCGGCTACAACCAGTATCCGCCCCTGGCCGGCCTGCCCGAGCTGCGCCAGGCGGTGGCCGATCACTACAACCGCACGCAAGGGCTCGACCTGGAGGCAGGCGAGATCACGGTGACCTCGGGCGCCACCGAGGCGCTGGCGGCCTGCTTCCTGGGCCTCATCGCGCCGGGCGACGAGGTGATCGTCTTCCAGCCCTTTTACGACGCCTACCTGCCGATGATCCGCCGCGCGGGCGGCGTGCCCAAGCTGGTCAGCCTGAAGCCGCCGCACTGGCGCTTCGATCGCGCGACGCTGGAGGCGGCGTTCACGCCCCGCACGCGGATGGTGGTGCTGAACAATCCGGTGAACCCCA
>JAIXTR010000034.1 GCA_027483845.1 Caulobacteraceae bacterium
CCGCGTGACCGTCCGACGAAGCCGCAGCGTCGAATGTCATCCCCATGACATTGTCTTAGCGCGGTTCCGCATGCGCCTCCATGGCCCCTGCCGTGGGGTCAGTTGTGGCAAGTCGCGCGACGGGCTTAGGTGGCTCCAAGGCCCGCAAAGGGCGCTGTGTGGGAGGTCGTCGTGCTGCTCGAAGGTTTGAAGGTCGTGGAAATGGCGACCTGGGTGGCCGGCCCCAGCGCGGCCGCCGTCCTGGGCGACTGGGGCGCCGAGGTCGTGAAGGTCGAGAGCCCGGTCGGGGACGCAACCCGGATCTACTATCCCGACACCGCCGAGAGCCCTGGCAATCCGGTCTTCACCAATGAGAACCGCGGCAAGAAGGGCGTGCTGCTGGACATTTCGCGGCCCGAGGGCCGGCACGCGCTGAAGGCCCTGCTGGCGCAGGCCGACATCTTCATCACCAACGTCCGCCCAGGATCGCTTAAGCGGCTGGGTCTGGACTACGAGAGCCTGAAACCCGAATTCCCGACCCTGATCTACGCGGCCGTCACCGGCTATGGCCTCATCGGCCCGGAGGCGGATACGCCCGCCTTCGACATGACCGCCTTCTGGACCCGGTCAGGCGTGGCGCACGCGACCATTCCTCCGGATCAGGAACCCTTCGCCTCCCGCCCAGGCTTTGGAGATCACGTCACGGCCCTGGCCACGGTGTCGGGCGTTCTGGCGGCGCTGCACGAGCGGCACGCCACGGGCCGCGGCCGGTTGGTGGAATCCAGCCTGCTCCGCGCCGGCGCCTACGCGATCAGCTGGGACCTGGCGATCCAGCTGCGGTTCGGCGAGGTCGTGACCGCCCAGCCGCGCGACGAGCGACCCGGGCCGATCTCGGGCTTCTTCAAGACCAAGGACGACCGCTGGCTGCTGCTGCTGCCGCGGACCCTGGACTGCTTCACGAACCTGATGATCGCGCTCGATCGGCCGGAGACCCTGGCCGAGCCGCGGTACGATCCGCCGGTGACCGACATGGACGTGGTGCGCGAGATCCGCGCCATCGTCGACGAGGCCTTCGCCCAGATGACCCTGGCCGAGGTGGGCGAGCGCCTGACCGCCGGCGATCTGGCCTGGGCGCCGATGGGGACGCTGGCGGAGCTGGCCGAGGCGCCCTTCGCCGAGGACGCGGGCTGCTTCGAGACGCTGGACGACGGATGGGGTGGGACGTTCCGCGGCGTCGCCTCCCCGGCCCGCTTCCCGGAGGGTGCGCCCGTTGTGCGCGGTGCAGCGCCCAAACTGGGCGAGCACACTCGCGAGGTGCTGGAAGCCGCCGGTCTGACGCCGGACGAGATCGCCGCCGTGCTCTGAGGCGGGCAGTTTGCGGTCATCGGACCGTCGACCCGCGACGCCGCCTTGCGTCCTGGTGCAGGGGGTTGAGAGTGATCCCAGGTAACGGGGGTCTGAAATGGGCATTTCGCGTCGCGGGTTTCTGGAGCGCGTCGGCAAGGCCGGCGGGTATGGCGCTCTGTTCGTCACCATGCAGGGTCTCGGGCTCCTGGCGGCGCCAAGGGCCTACGCCGGCCCTCCCCAGCTGCCGGCCGGCAGCGGCAAGGGGATCAAGGTCGCGGTTCTGGGCGCCGGGATCGCGGGCCTGGTGTCCGCCTATGAGCTGCGCAAGGCCGGCTACGAGGTCACGGTGCTCGAGGCCCGGGATCGGCCGGGCGGCCGCGCCTGGAGCGTGCGCAAGGGGACGGTGATCCAACAGGACGACCGGCCCGATCAGATCGTCGACTGGGACGAGGGCCGCCACCACTACATGAACGCCGGCCCGGCCCGCCTTCCCCAGACCCATCACGCGATCCTGGGCTACTGCCGCGACCTCAAGGTGCCGCTGGAGGTGATGGTCAACAGCAACCGCACCGCCAAGCTGGACTACAAGGGCCAGGTCGTGACCAACGGCCAGGCTGTGAACGACACCCGCGGCGCATTCTCGGAGCTGCTGGCCAAGGCCATCGACAAGGGCGCCCTCGATCGGGAGCTGACCGGCGTCGATAAACAGCGGCTGCTCGGCTACCTGGCCGGCTACGGCGACCTCGACCCGAAGCACGTCTATTCGAACCGCGAGGCGCGGGCGGGCTTCAAGAACTGGCCCGGCGGCTACGACCATCCCCCCAGCGGGACCGAGCCGCTGCGACTGGCCGACATGATGCAGGCCCAGTTCTGGGGCATCTCAGGCTTCTTCGAAGACCTGATCGAAATGCAGGCCACCATGCTGCAGCCCGTCGGCGGCATGGATCGCATCGCCTACGCCCTCTACGAGCAGGTGAAGCCGGCCGTGACCTTCGGCGCGGTGGTCAGCGAGATCCGCCGTAACGGCAAGGGCGCCCGCATCGGCTACACGGTGGGCGGCGCAGCTCGGACGCTGGACGCCGACCACGTGATGATCACCATCCCCCTGCCCGTCCTGGCCAAGATCCCCGGGGATTTCTCGCCGCCGGTGCGCGAGGCGATCCAGAGCGGCGGCAAGACCTACAACCACGCGACCAAGGTGGCCTGGCAGTCCCGGCGCTTCTGGGAGCAGGACGACTTCCAGTTTGGCGGTCTCGGCTGGACCGACGAGGCCAACGAACTGATCTGGTATCCCTCGGGCGGCTTCGGCGAGGAGACCGGGATCCTCATGGGCGCCTATTCGATCGGTTTCTCCGGCCTCCTGAACCCGCCGAAGTACGCGGCGATGTCGTCGGAGGAGCGCTACGCCGTCTCGCGTCGCGTGATCGAGAAATTCCACCCTGGCCGTGGCAAGGAGCTGACCAAGCCCTTCTCGGTCTCGTGGAAGCATACCCCCTACAGCGAAGGGGTGGCGGTCAACTGGAGCGAGACGCAGCGTACGGGCGCCTATGCGACCCTCTGCAAGCCCGACGGCCCGTTCTACTTCGCGGGCGAGCACATGAGCTACATCAACGCCTGGCAGGAGGGCGCGGCGCTGGCCGCCCACGAGGCGATCAAGTTGATCCAGTCGCGCGTGTCCGCCGCCTGAGAATGCGCCGGATTAGCCGGCGCGTCCTCAGGCGCGGTTAGTCGTAGGTCAGGCCGCCAGCATGCGCCGCTGGCGACGAAGCACCGCGCCGACGCCGCCGAAGCCGAGGATCATGAGGCCCCAGGTCGCCGGTTCGGGAATGGCGGCGACCGTGGTGAAGGCGTCGCGGGCCGCGACGTTGTAGGTCTGCTTTGTTGCGCCGTCATAGATGTCGGCGCTGAACCACCAGCCGCCGGCGTTCGACGTCAGGTGGTTGCCCAAGCCCGTCGACAGCAGCTTTCCGGTCTTCGGATCGAACTGGGAGTTCATCCCGGCGAAAGTGAGCCCCGCCTCGTCGCTCAGGTAGAAGTCCAGCACGCCGCCGATGCCGTTCGCCGCGCCGTTGCGTTCGACGAAGTGGGCGGGGACGTAGGTGTAGTCGAGCACCTTGACCTTTGTCGTCGTCGACTTGGTCTCGTAGATCGGCTTGGCGGTGTCGTAGATCGGCTTGTTGTAGGCGTAGATTGGCTTCGACATGTCGTAGATCGGCTTCGACTTGTCGTCGACCGGCTGGCCGTTCTTGTCGAGGACGGGCTTTCCGTTCTTGTCGAGCTTGGGCTGGTAGCCTTTGATCTCGTAGCCCTTGATTTCGTAGCCCTTCACCTCATAGCCGACCAGGACCTTGGTGGTCGTGACCTTGTCTTCGAAGTGGAAGCCGGAGACCACGTCCTGGCCCTCGACCAAGGTGCTGCAGCAGCCGATCTTGTTGGTGAAGGCTCCGAACGGAGTCGCCACGAACGCGCCGGTGTCGCTTCGACCGGCGTCGTAGAAGTTCTGACCCGCCGCGTTCAGCACCTGCACCGTCGGCGCGTTGGCCACGTTGTAGAGGAACGGCTCGTGCGGCCCTCCGGTGTTGATGAACAGCGAATTCGGGTTGCTCAGGGCGACGGACACCTTGACCGTCTTTCCGTCGTTCAGGCCGTCCTCGATGGTCACGACGCCATAGGGCGTTTTGGCCGCGCTGTTCGCGCCCTGGTACTCGAGGTTCGAGGTCCAGACCAAAGCCGACGCCGAGCTCGCAAAGGCGAGAACAGCCGCACCGACAGCACTCATAAGAATTGTTCTACGCACGGTTTGTCCTTCCAGCCCGGGGGCGCGGTTCTGCACCCGAGCAAGACGTCTCACAACCTGATCAAAGGGTGGTAAAAACTCATATCGAACAGATAGTTGTTAACCCTAACCAGCTGCTCGCCCCTCGGGGCGGCGGGGGCGGCGGGACCCTAGCGAGACCCGGCCAAGCCGCACCTGCGGCGCTAGGTCGCAAACGAAAATGGGCCGCGCGGTTCGCCGCGCGGCCCTAAGTTCGAGGAAGGAGAACGCCCGAGAGGGCAAGGTCACTCTGCGACCAATGTTCCCTGGCTGACAGCCGCCACCGGTGTCCGAGGGGGATTTGCCGCGATCCGCTCAGGATCACAGCACGCTCTGCCCTCTGGCGCCTGAAACCCCGGCATAAGTTGTCGCTCAGCGCGTGCCATACATCCGATCGCCGGCGTCACCGAGGCCGGGGAGGATGTAGCCGTGATCGTTCAGCCGCGCGTCGATGGCCGCTGTCCAGACACGCACATGGGGATGGTGGCCGATGAACTTGGAGACGCCCTCTGGCGACGCCAGCAGGCACGCCATGCGGATCGACCGGGCGCCGGCCTCCATCAATCGGTCGACGGCGGCGATCGCGGTGTTGCCAGTCGCCAGCATGGGATCGATCACCACCACCGTCCGTTCGGCGATGTCGAGCGGCGCCTTGAAGTAGTATTCGACGCAGGCGAGCGTCTGAGGGTCCCGGTAAAGTCCGACGTGGGCCACGCGCGCGGCGGGCACCAGCTCCAGCATCCCGTCCAGCATGCCCATCCCCGACCGCAGGATGGGCGCGAAGACCAGCTTCTTCCCGGCCAACTGCCGCGCCTTCATCGCCATGAGCGGGGTCTCGATCTCCACCTCCTCCATGGGCAGGTCGCGTGTGACCTCGTAGCAGAGCAGCCCTCCGATCTCCTTCAGCAGCTGCCGGAAGCTCTTGGTCGATGTGTCCTTCTTCCGCATCAGGGTCAGCTTGTGCTGCACCAGCGGGTGATCGACGACGGTGACGCCGTTCATGTCGCTAAGCCCTCTAGAAAACGGTGCCGTCGGAGATGACGGCGATGGGCGGACCGCCGTCGGCCCGTTTTTCGGCGGCGATCCGTCGACCGGCGGCCCAGGAGCCGCCTTCAAGGACCCTGGCCAGGGGGAAGTCCCGGGCCGAAACGCCCAGCCGTTCCCGGACCATCGGCGCCAGCTTGTCGAGCAAGGCGACCGTCAGCGATCGCCAGCCGACCACGAGCGGACTGTCGACGGGCTGCGGCCGCCCGGCCGCCGCCGGGTCGCGCAATACGAGCACGCCCGTGTCCACGAAGAGTCCGCCGTTGCGATACTCCGCCAGACCCGTGAGGCCGTTGAGCTCCACGACGTCGACGCCCGCCGCCTGTAGCGGCTCGATCAGCGAGTAGCTCATCCACTGCGAGAGCTTATGCAGCGGCACGAAGGCGTCGTGATGCCCCGGTTTGGGGTGAGGCCAGCAATCGCCCAACGGACGCCCCGCCAGTTCCACGCGGCCAGGCCAGATCGGGCCGAGCCGGCGAAGCAGCACGTCGAGGATCGTCGGCGCGGGCAGACGCCCGCCGAGCGCCCTGGCCTTCATCTCGTCAAAGAGGTCGCCCGGACGCGCGACGACGGCGCCCAGCCGTCGCAATAGGGCCGCGCGGCCCTCCAGGCCCGCTAGAGGGTTGTCGTCTGAAACCTGAAACCCCTTGGCGATCAGCGCCGCGTCAACGCGGCCCAGGGCGTCGGCCCGCAGGGGATCGTCAGGGTGGGCGGAGAGCGCCCCCGACTGGAACAGACGGAGGGACGCCACCCCCAGGCCCTCGGATCGTCCCAGGACCGCGCCGGTCCCCGGGTCCTTGTACCGCCAGCCCATCCCCGCGCCGGCGTCCAGGAGGACGGACGGGATGACAAGGTCGAAGGCGGCGCGCGCGCGCTCATCCGGATCCGACGGCGTGTCGAGTTCGGCCCAAAGATCGCGACCAGCGACCGTGAAGTGACGCCAGCGCGCGTGGAACGGCACATCGAGGTCGGGATAGTTGAGGCGCACGGTCTCGGCGGTCAGGTCGGCAGCGACCTCCAGCCGGCCGAGGTCGACCTTCCAGTCGGCAAGATCGCCGTCTTCGGCGAGCCTCAACATCCCCTCCGCGGCGCTTCGCACGGCGGCGGCGGACAGGAGCCGCTCGGCCGTCTCGCTTTCAGGGACGGACAATCAGAATTCCTTCAGGTCGCGGCCGACGACGTTGCGCAAGTCGTCCTGGCTCGGCGCCCCGTTCGGCGTGAAATAGCCGGCGGCCTTCTTGGCCTCCATCTCCACGCTGGCGTCGTCCGGCACCAGCTCATCCGGGATCGGCACCCGCTCGCCGATCTCGATGCCCCCGGCCACCAGGGCGTCGTACTTCATGTTGGACATGGAGACGAAGCGGTCGATCCGTCGGATGCCCAGCCAGTGGATGATGTCGGGCATCAGCTGCTGGAAGCGGGCGTCCTGGACCCCGGCGACGCATTCCGTGCGCTCGAAGTAGGTGGCCGCCTGGTCGCCGCCCGGCTGCCGCTTGCGGGCGTTGTAGACCAGGAACTTGGTCACCTCGCCCAAGGCGCGGCCCTCCTTGCGGTTGTAGACGATCAGGCCCGTGCCGCCGGCCTGCGCCTGACGCGTCGCCTCCTCGATGCCGTGGGTCAGATAGGGCCGGCAAGTGCAGATGTCCGACCCGAAGACGTCCGAACCATTGCACTCGTCGTGGACGCGGCAGGTCAGCGGGACTGACCGGTCGCCCAGCTTCGTGGCGTCGCCGAAGATATAGAGGGTGATGCCCCCGATCGGCGGCAGGAACACCTGCAGGTCCGGCCGGGTCACCAGCTCCGGATACATGCCGCCCGTCTGTTCGAAGAGGGTGCGACGCAGCTGCTGCTCGTCCACCCCGAACCGTGCCGCCACGCCGGGCAGGTGCCAGACAGGATCGATGGCGGCCTTGGTCACGGCCACGTCGCCGGTCTCGTGCAGCACCTTGCCATCGGCGACCAGGCGGCCGGCGCGCATGGCCTCGGCGATCTCCGGCAGGGTGATCCGCGCCTTGGTGACCGCAATGGAGGGGCGGATATCGACGCCCTCGGCGATTTCGGGCCCGAAGTCCTCCGCGATCCGGGCGCCCCAGGGATCCAGCGACACGATCTTGCCCGGCTCGCTCCACTGCGGATGCGGCCCCACCGGCGTCACCGGAAAGGTGTTGTGCAGCTCGGGCCGCACGAGCGGATCCATGGCGCCCGAGGCCACCGCCAGCGCGCGATAGACCGAGTAGGCGCCGCCGTGCGCGCCGATGGCGTTGCGGTCCGAGCCCGCGTTCGCCGTCGCCACCACCGGCCCACGCTCTCGCGCCGTCGGCGCGTCCCAGCGGATCGGAAAACGATTGGTCGCCCCCGTGCCGGGGTGCGAGGTCAGACGGATATGCGACGTCCTGTTGCCGGACATGTGGCGCGCGCCTCCAGAGTCGAAAAGGCTCTGTCGCCGGGGTCGCCGGCGCAGAGCCTTTGAGAACCGAGCATGATCCTAGCTTTGGAAGTTGGCAAGAAACCCTGAAGAGGCCGCCACCGCTGGCGCCTAAAAAATGAGCGGGCGCGATTGACGGGTTCGCGCACCCCAGCGTTGTCTGGACACCATGCCATCCGACCGCCTCACGGTGACCCGGTGATCCAGGGGCCCGCTTCTCTTCCGACGAGGCTGCAACGTGCGCGCGGCGCCGGGCGGATCGTCGTGGCCGACGATGCGGGTCGGACGCGGCTGGCGCGGCTTTACCAGGACGGTTGTGCGAAGATCCGCCTGCCCCGGGACGCGCGGGCCGAGGGGCTGGAGGCGGTGCTGATCAACTCGTCCGGCGGGCTGACCGGCGGCGACTACATGGAATGGCTGGCGGCCGTCGGCGACGGGGGACGCCTGACCCTTTCGACCCAGGCCTGCGAGAAGATCTACCGGGCCCGCGACGGCGCGGCGCAGCAGCGGGTGGCGCTCATCCTCGGCGAGGGCGCGCGGCTGGACTGGATCCCGCAGGAGACCATCCTGTTCGACGGCGGCGCACTGTCGCGTCGGCTGGACGCCGACCTCGGGGCCGGTGCGCGCCTGCTGGTCGCCGAGGCCGTGATCCTTGGCCGCACCGCCATGGACGAGACGGTTCGGCAGGGCGTGCTCCGCGATCACTGGCGCATCCGGCGCGAGGGCCGGCTGGTCTTTGCCGACGACCTTCGGCTGGAGGGCGAGATCGCCGAGCTGGCCGCCCGCGCGCCCGTGCTGGCCGGCGGGCGGGCGTTCGCGTCCCTGCTCCTGATCGACGATGACCCGGGACGTCTGCTGGCGCCGCTGCGCCGTGCGCTCGGTGCGTATGGCGGCGCCAGCGCGTTCGAGGGCAAGCTGTTCGCCCGCGTCGTCGCAACCGACGGATTCGCCCTTCGCCAGGCTCTGCTTCCGGCGCTGGAGATCCTGCGCGACGGCCAGCCTCTGCCACGGGTCTGGAGGACCTGAATGAACCTGACGCCCCGCGAAAAGGACAAGCTGCTGGTGGCCATGGCCGCTGAGGTCGCGCGCAAGCGGCTGGCTCGCGGCGTGAAGCTGAACCACCCGGAGGCCATCGCCCTCATCAGCGACTTCGTCGTCGAAGGCGCCCGCGATGGGCGCAGTGTCGCCGAGCTCATGGAGGCCGGCGCCCACGTCGTCGGCCGGGATCAGGTCATGGAAGGCATCGCCGAGATGATCCACGACGTTCAGGTCGAAGCGACCTTTCCCGACGGCACCAAGCTGGTGACCGTCCACCACCCGATCCGCTGAGGAGGCGCCGATGCAACGTAAGACCTGGAACAGGATCATCCCCGCGGTCGCTGCTGTCGCCGCGACCATCGTCGCCGCCCTGCCCGCCTCCGCGCACGAAGGCCACCACGAGCAGATGCAGGTGATGCAGGCCCTTCGCCACCTGGTCAGCGAGCCCGACCACCAGATCGCGTTCGCCGCGCTTGTGGTCCTGGCCGTCGTCGCCGGCTGGGGCTGGCGCCAGGCCCGGGCGCGCAAGTGATCCCGGGCGAAGTCATCCCGGCCGACGGCGAGATCGAGCTGAACGCTGGCGCGCCGGTCACGACCCTGCGCGTGGCCAACACCGGGGACCGTCCGATCCAGGTGGGCAGCCACTATCACTTCGCCGAGACCAACCCCGCGCTGCGCTTCGACCGCGCGGCCGCGCGCGGCCAGCGGCTGGACATCGCCTCCG
>JAIXTR010000313.1 GCA_027483845.1 Caulobacteraceae bacterium
ACCCTGGGCCTCAACCCCGACAACGCCGCCCGCTGGCGCGACCTCCCCGAGGTCGATCTCGCGGTCATCCGGCGATGGCTGTCCGAGCGCCCGGGCTACGCCCGCCCCCCGTGGTCGGGCTCGGGCTGAGCGCCCGCCCTACCGCGAACTACTTCACCCCCGCCACATAGGCGTCGATCTCGGCCAGCCGCGCCGTCACCTCGTCCTGCGACAGGAACGAGCCCGTGAAGCTGTTCTTCGCCAGGGTCACCAGTTCGTCCCGCGACAGCGACAGCGCCGCCGCCGTCTCGGTCCAGTTCTGGCCCAGATAGCCGCCGAAATAGGCCGGGTCGTCGGAGTTGAGCGTCGCCTTCAACCCTAAGTCCAGCATCCGCTTCAGCGGATGGGCCTTCAGGTCGTCCACCACGCAGAGCTTGAGATTGGAGAGCGGGCAGACGGTCAGGGTCATCCCCGTCTCGACCAGCCGCTTGACCAGCGCCGCATCCTCCAGCGCCCGGTTGCCATGGTCGATCCGGTCGACGTGCAGCACGTCCAGCGCCTCCCACACATAGGCGGGCGGCCCCTCCTCCCCGGCATGGGCCACCACCTTCAGCCCCTTGGCCTTGGCGGCGGCGAACACGCGGGCGAACTTGGACGGCGGATGACCGACCTCGGAGGAATCCAGGCCGACCCCCGAGATCCGGTCCAGATAGGGCTCGGCCTGCGCCAGGGTCGCGAACGCCGCGTCCTCGTCCAGGTGGCGCAGGAAGCAGAGGATCAGGCTGGAGGTCACGCCGAGGTCCCGCTCGGCCTCGGCCATGCCGGCCAGCAGGCCGTCCATCACCGTCGCGAACGCCACGCCGCGGTCGGTGTGGGTCTGCGGATCGAAGAACAGCTCGACGTGCTTGCAGCCATCGGCGGCCACCCGGCGGAAATAGGCCATCGCCAGGTCGTGGAAATCCCGCTCTGCGATCAGCACGCCTGCGCCCTGGTAGTAGATGTCCAGGAAGTCCTGCAGGTTCGAGAACGCATAGGCCGCCCGCACCTCGTCCACCGTCTTGAACGGCAGGTCGATCCCGTTGCGCCTGGCCAGCTCGAACATCAGCTCGGGCTCGAGGCTGCCCTCGATGTGCAGGTGCAGTTCGGCCTTGGGCAGGCCACGGATGAAGTCAGCATCGGTCATCCCGATGTCGTCACGTGGAAAGGCGGTCCGGGTCAAGGCTTGCGACGCGCGGGCGGTCGTCTAGGTTCGTCGGCGCAACTCGGGAGTGTGCGTGGAGAGTTCGGGGGCGGCGACGGGCGCGGGGACGGCGGAGCAGACGCTCACCGCGGCGCATACGGCGTTGCTCAAGACCCCGGGCCTGCAGTTCCAGTTCGACGGCGCCCCGCCGCCTCCGCCGCCGCCCGGCTGGCTGGAACCGCTGCTCCGGCTGCTACAGGCCCTGGGCCCGGTGCTGAGCTACATCTTCTGGGGCGGTCTGATCCTGGCCGCGGCGGTGATCCTCTACGTCATCCTGCGCGAGCTCGCGCCGACCAGCTGGTTCCGGCGCAAGCGCGTCGAGACCCCCGCCACAGATTGGCGCCCGGCTCCGGAGGCGGCGCGGGCCTTGCTGGAGGACGCCGACCGCCTTGCCGCCGCCGGCCAGTTCGAGGCCGCGATCCACCTCCTGCTGTTCCGCTCCATCGACGATCTGCGCACGCGCCGCCCGGGCGCCGTGCGGCCGGCCCTGACCAGCCGCGACATCGCCGGCCTCGAGGTCCTGCCTGCGGCGCCTCGCGACGCCTTCGCCCGACTGGCCCGCGCCGTGGAGCTGACCTTCTTCGGCGGCCGCCCGGCCGACGCCGAGGCCTTCGGCGCCGCCCGCCGCGACTACGAGGCCTTCGCCTTCGCCGAGGCTTGGGCGTGAGCGACGCGACGGCCGCCCGTCCGCCGACGTTCGCCGCCGGCGCCATCCTGGCCCTGGTGCTGGTGGGCGTGGTCGCCGCCGCCGCCTTCGCGGTGCTTTCGGCCTATGCCCCGGACCTGCGTTCGGGGCGGGATGGCCGCGCCCATGCGCTCTCGACCTCGGCGGTCGGCTACGCCGGCGCCACGATCCTGATGAAGGCCATGGGCGCCCAGGTGGTGGTCAGCCGGACGCCGCCGGTTCGGCCCTCCCGCGCGGCGGTCATCCTGACCCCTGACCCGGGTCTGAAGCCCGAGACGCTCCAGGCCTATCCCAAGGGCGACCTCACGCTCATCGTCCTCCCCAAGTGGGTCGCCGCGCCGGACCCGGTCCGCCCCGGCTTCGTTCGCAAGGTCGGACTGCTGGACGACGACCGCGCGGTGACGGCGCTGCTCAAGTCGTATGCGCCGCAGACCCGCCTGATCGTCCGCAAGGGCGTCCATCGTCCCACCCTGCGCCCTGCCGACAGCGGCCAGGCCTATCAGCTCGGCCGCATCGATCGCCTCCGCACCATCGCCGGCAAGGGCTGGGTTCCGCTGGTGGTGGACGAGGCGGGGAATGCGGTGCTGGTCCGCTCGGCCAAGACGCCCAGCATCTGGGTCCTCGCCGACCCGGACCTCCTCAACAACCAGGGCTTGGCCAGCCGCGACACCGCCCGCGCCGCCGCCCTCATCCTCGACAGCGCGCGGGCCGGCGACCGTCCCCTCATGTTCGATGTCACCCTGAACGGCTTTGAGCGCGGTCGCGGCCTGGGCCGGCTACTGCTGGAGCCGCCCTGGCTGGCGGCGACGCTGATCGCAGCGGCGGCGGCCATCCTCATGGGCGTTCACGCCCTGGCCCGGTTCGGCCAGCCGCGCGCGCCCGGCCGCGCCTTCGCCCTGGGAGCCCAGGCGCTGGTGGACAACACCGCCGACCTCGTACGGATGGCCAAGCGCGAGCACGAGCTGGCCCCGGCCTACGCCGCCCTGACCCGCACCCTGGTGGCCCGCGCCGCCGGCGGCCATGCGGCCGAGGACGGGTGGCTCGAAGACCTGGCGCGCCGCCGCGGCGCCGCCGCGCCGTCGGACCTGGCCATCGAGGCCGAGACGACCAAGACCCGCGACGAGCTGACCGCCGTCGCGCGCAAACTGTATCAATGGCGAGGAGAGATGACGCGTGAACGTCGCTGAGGTGAAGGCGCTGGCCGACCAGGTCCGCGCCGAGATCGGCAAGGCCATCGTGGGCCAGCAGGACACCATCGACCTGCTGCTGACGGCCCTGTTCGCGCGGGGCCACGTGCTGCTCGAGGGGCCGCCGGGCGTGGCCAAGACCTATCTGGCCCAGTGCTTCGCCCGCACGCTTGGCCTGGACTTCGGGCGCATCCAGTTCACGCCAGACCTGATGCCCGCCGACATCATCGGCTCCAACGTCTTCAACTTCCAGACCTCGACCTTCTCGCTGACGGAGGGGCCGCTGTTCTGCGAGCTTTTGCTGGCCGACGAGATCAACCGCACGCCGCCGAAGACCCAGGCCGCGCTGCTGGAGGCGATGCAGGAGCGGCGCGTCACCATCGACGGCAAGGCGCGGCCGCTCTCCGACAGCTTCATGGTGGTGGCGACCCAGAACCCGCTGGAGCAGCAGGGCACCTATCCGCTGCCCGAGGCGCAGCTGGACCGGTTCCTGTTCAAGCAGACGCTCGGCTATCCCAGCCGGGACGAGGAGCGGAAGATCGTCGCCGAGTATGGCCTCCAGAGCGGCCACTCCGACCCAGCCGCCCGCGGTGTTTCGCGCGCCGTCACCGCCAGCCAGCTCGGCGAGGCGCATGCGGCCGTGGCGGCTGTGCGCCTGACCGACGAAATCATCGACTACGTCCTGGACCTGGTGCGCGCCACCCGCGAGACCCCCGATCTGTCCAGCGGCGCCTCGCCCCGCAGCGCGGCTCAGCTGGCGCTGGCGGCGCGGTCGCGCGCGGCGCTGGACGGGCGAGACTACGTGATCCCCGACGACGTGAAGGCCCTAGCCCTGCCGGCGCTCCGGCACCGGGTGATCCTGTCGCCGGCGGCCGAGATCGACGGACGACGTCCCGACCAGATCCTGCAAAGCCTCGTCGACGTCGCCGCGGCGCCGCGGTAGCCGGTGCGCCTCTATCCCACCCGACGCGCGATCGCGCTGATGGCGGCCGGCGCTGCGCCGGCCCTGGCGGTCGCCCTGATGGCGCCCGGCCTCTGGACCGCGGCGGCGGCGTGGATCGTCCTGGCGGTGGGTCTGATGCTGGCCGACGTCGTGCTGGCGGCGCCGCCTCGCAGCCTGACCCTGTCGCTGGCCGCGCCGCGGGTGATGGGTGTGGGCCGACCGGAGACGGCGCGGCTGACCGCCGACTTCGCGGGTCGCCCGCCCGGTCGACTGGAGGTGGCGGTCGGCGTGAACGACCGCCTCGTCGCGGAGCCGGACCGACAGGCCCTCGCGGTGCTTGACGGCCGCGCCGAGGCCGAGCTGCGCCTTTCCCCCCGCCGCCGCGGCGAGGGTCGGATCGAAGGGCTCTGGGCGCGCTGGCATGGCCCCCTGGGACTGGTCTGGCTGCAGCGCCACGAACCGCCCGGCCCCGCCATGCTGGTGACCCCGGATGTGGTGGGCGTGAAGGAGCAGGCCCTGCGCCTGTTCGCCCGCGACGCGCCGCTGGGCGCCAAGCCGCTGACCGACGCCGGCGAGGGCTCGGATTTCCACGCGCTGAAGGAATTCCAGACCGGCATGGACCTGGGCGACATCGACTGGAAGCAGTCGGCGCGGCACGCCAAGCTGATCGGCCGCGAGTACCGCACCGAGCGCAACCACCACATCCTGCTGGCCCTGGACACCGGCCGGCTGATGAGCGCGCCGGCCGCCGGGCTGCCGCGCATCGACCGGGCGATCAACGCGGCCCTGCTGCTGGCCTTCGTCTCGCTGCGGATGGGGGATCGTGTGGGGGTCTTCGCCTTCGACTCCCGGCCCCGAGTAGCCAGCGGCCTGGCCTCGGGTCCGGCGGCCTTCCCGTTGCTGCAGAAGCTGTGCGCGGGCATCGATTACTCCACCGAGGAGACGAACTTCACGCTCGGGCTGACGGCGCTGGCCGGCCGGCTGGATCGCCGGGCGGTCGTGGTCGTCTTCACCGACTTCGCGGACGCCACCTCCGCCGAGCTGATGATCGAGAACGTGGCGCGACTGATGCGCACCCACCTGGTGCTGTTCGTGGTCTTCCGCGACGAGGAGCTCGAGAGCTTGGTGACCCGCGAGCCGACGAGCGCCGACGACGTCGCCCGCGCCGTGATCGCTGAGCGGATGCTGCGCCAGCGCGAGGCGGTGGCCGCCCGGTTGCGACGGCTCGGCGCCCAGATCGTCGATGCGCCGGCCGATGGCCTCGCAACCAACCTGATCAACAGCTACCTGCATGTGAAGCGGCGGGGGTTGGTCTGATGGCCGAACTGCACCTCAAAAGCTGGCGGTTCCGCGCCGAGCGCGAGGCGGACTGGCGCCGGCTGGAAGCGCTGCTGGCCAAGGCCGAAGCTGGCGGCGCGTCGAAGCTGCGGCGCGACGAGCTGCTGGAAATGCCAGTGCTCTACCGCCAGGCGCTGTCGTCGCTTTCGGTGGCCCGTTCGATCTCGTTGGACCAGAGCCTGACGCTCTATCTCGAGAGCCTCTGCACCCGCGCCTACTTCATCGTCTACGGCGCGCGTACGCGGCTGCCGGAGCGTCTGGCACAGTTCTTCGCGCGCGACTGGCCTGCGGCGGTGCGGTCGCTCTGGCGCGAGACGCTGGTGTCGTTCGTGCTGTCGACGGTCGCCGCCGTCGTGGCCTATGTCCTCGTGCGCCGCGACCCGGACTGGTTCCATAGCTTCGTCGAGCCGGGGCTGGCCTCGGGCCGGGACCCGACGGCGACGACCGCGTCCCTGCGCGACACACTCTATCACCAGGGCGCCGCCAGTGACGGGCTCTCGGTCTTCGCCACCTTCCTCTTCACGCACAACGCGCAGATCGCGCTGTTCGCCTTCGCGCTGGGGTTCCTGCTGTGCCTGCCCACCGCGGCGTTGCTGGTGATGAATGGCGGCATGTTCGGGGCCTTCCTGGCGCTGTTCGTGATGCGGGGTCTGGGCGTCGAGGCCGGCGGCTGGCTGATGATCCACGGGACGACGGAGCTGTTCGCCATCGTCCTTGCGGGGGCGGCGGGCTTCTCCATTGGCTGGTCGGTATGTTTCCCCGGCGAACGCACCCGGCTGGACGCCGCCGCCGAAGCCGGGCGCCGCGCCGCCACCGCCATGCTGGGCGTGGTGGTGATGCTGCTCGTGGCGGGCCTGTTGGAAGGCTTCGGCCGACAGCTGATCCAGAACGACGCCGCCCGCTACGCCATCGCCACGGGCATGCTGCTGGCCTGGCTGGCCTACTTCTACTGGCCGCGGAAATCTCCCGCATGAAGACGCGCGCACCTACCGCGCCGACAGCTGAAGGCTGGCGCGAACTGGTCACCCCTGAAGGCGTCGACCTGCGCCTCAAGGTCGGCGCCTATGCCGAGCGCTTCGCGGCGCTGCTGATCGACTTCATCATCCTGCTCGGCAGCCTGGCGGTGTTCAGTCTGCTCTGCCTCCTGGTCTTCGCCGGCACGAAGGTCAGCTGGGGGTCCGAGGCGCTGGGGGTCATCTGGCTGCTCGGCCTGTTCGTGGGGCGCAACTTCTACTTCGTGCTGTTCGAGATGGGGCCGCGGGCGGCGACCCCCGGGAAACGCGCCATGGGCCTGCGGGTGGCGGCGGCCAACGGCGGGCGGCTGACGGCGGACATGGTCTTCGCCCGCAACGCCATGCGCGAGGTCGAGGTGATCCTGCCGCTCACCTTCTTCGCGGCGCGGGGCGAGGGCGTGGACGCTGCGCTCGTCGCGCTGGGCGCCATCTGGAGCTGCGTGTTCATCCTTTTCCCGTTGTTCAACCGCGACCGGCGGCGGATGGGCGATCTGGTGGCCGGCACCCTGGTGGTGAAGGCGCCCAAGACGGTGCTGCAGCCGGACCTCGCCGACACCGAACGCGGCCTGGCCCGCGGCTTCGCCTTCACGCCCGCCCAGCTCGACGCCTATGGGATCAAGGAACTCCATGTGCTGGAGGACGTCATCCGCGCCGCCGACCGGAAGGCCATGGCGGCGGTGGCAAGCCGGATCCGCAGCAAGATCGCCTGGAACGGACCGACGGACATCGCCGACCGGACCTTCCTCAACGCCTACTACGCCGCCCTGCGCGGCCGACTGGAAAGCCGCATGCTCTTCGGCCGCCGCCGCAAGGACAAATTCGACGTCGGCTAGCTGAAGATCTCGGCCAGCCACTGCGGCCCGGCCCCCTCGCGCAGCCGCCGCAGCTCGACGTACAGGACGGCGCCGCCGGTGGAGGAGATCAGGGCGGTGAGCGCGTTGCTGATAAGGTTGAGGACGATGTGCGCCGGGCTGCGGGCCAGCTCCAGGGCGTTCATGGATCTGCCAAGTGTCAACATCCTGGCCACGACGCCCACGACCGCACTGATCACAACGGCGATCACCACGACCAGCAGGAAGAGGCCGAAGATCCGCCACCGGTTGCCGCGGGTCAGCTCCGCGCTTCGGCTGAAAGCGCCGAAGACACCGGTTCGGTCGGCCACCAGGGCCGGCGCCGCCACGCACCAGGCGCAGGCCATCATGATCCCCGGCACGACCAGGAAGAACAGCCCGAAGACGACGGCGACCCCGGCCAGGATCGACAGCCCGATCAGCGGCAGGAACGAACGCAGCCCGGTCGCCAGACATTCGGCGACGCTCGGCCGCCGCGCGTTCATGTCCTGCACCGTTCCGAAGACTATGGCGCCCTGTAGAACAGCGCCCGTGATCAGGGCGACGAGGCCGCTGTAGCCCATGGCCTGGAAATAGCCCGGGCGCAGAGAGAACGCCGCGTCCGGCTCAATGTTGGCCGCCTGGAGACCGGCAACAATCGCGGAGGGAACGCCGGACAGCACGAGCGACAGGATGCCGAATGTCACGAGGTTGCGGCGGATGACTGAGAACGTCCCGCCGATCACCTGGCCGATGTCGAGCTTCCCGGCGGGCCGGGCGGTGACGTCGGTCATAGGGGCGATTCCAAGTTTGTTGAGGCCGGGACCTAATCATGGGTCGCCGCGGCGCGGAAGACGTGGCGGCGCGCGGCGGGCCACGCGGAGGCGGCCCGCCGGCGGAAATAGTCCATCGCCAGGTCGTGGAAATCCTGCGCCGCGATCAGCACGCCTGCGCCCTGGTAGTAGATGTCCAGGAAGTCCTGGAGATTGGAGAAGGCATAGGCCGCCCGGACCTCGTCCACCGTCTTGAACGGCAGGTCGATCCCGTTGCGCCTGGCCAGCTCGAACATCAGCTCGGGCTCGGGTCTGCCCTCGATGTGCAGGTGAAGTTCGGCCTGGGCAGGCCACGGATGCAGTCAGCGTCGGTCGTGGCCCATGTCGTCACGTGGAAACGCCGTCCAGGTCAAGGCTTGCGACGCACAGGCGGGGATCTGACGCGGCCGACGCGGGCGCACATCCGCCCTGGACCTGCCCAAGCGCCAAACAGTTTCGATAACTTACGCGCGTTTGTTCCCTTTTTGTTCTTGCCAAGTTCGCCTGCATGCAGTAGGCTTCATTGAGGCGCGTGGATTCACGGCCGGCTGCAAAATCGATCAACAGCTTAGGAAGTGTGCGATGGCTCAAGCGCCAGAGGATCTGCGACGTGTTGCGAGAAGGTCCGCTAGCAGGCCCACAGTCCAAGTCGCGACAGCAAGCACCACGACAGCAAGGCCTGCGGCTTTCTGGTCTAATCCACCCCCCGCCTCTCAATTTGACGATCGACTTCAACGGATCAGGCAGCTTCGGCCTGAAAGGTTGATGACGATCACTAGAGGAGGGCAGACCTACAGGGAGATCGACAACGGGATCGCAAACGTTCTCGTACCGACGCTCGACCCGAGCGCGTCTCGACTGGACATTGCGGAAAATCGCGCAGCTATCGAGCGCGCGCGTTACATGGCCGATAATCCCCTCGCTGGCGCCGCTTACGGCTTTGCGACGCTCGCAGGTGTACCACCGCGGCAACGCAATACGGCGATGGTGATTGGCGGTATTGCCGACGCAATTATTGGGTCGCGCGTGCCGCGAACGGTGCCGGTTAAGCGACCGAGCCCTCCCAAGCAAGGACAGGCTGCGGGGCCCGGATTGCAGCGACCAAACTACCGTCCGAGTGAACTCAATGCGATGGGACAAGCAACGCGTGTTGAAGCAACGGCTATCGCTTCGATGCTTGGGACGGGTTCCAAGGCAAAACAAAAAATACGGCCGCCAGACTTTGTAAGCGGCTTAGCCCCGTATTTTCATGCCAGGGGACATCTTTTCCCAAGAGAGTTGGGCGACCCAGGTGACGATCCGCGCAATATTGTAACGCTCAGCCAGCGGCCTACGAATGACCCTCACATGTCGAGTTTTGATAAAATCGTCGCGCGAAAGGTGAGATCAGGCGAAGTCATTGAATATTCAAGCACGCCAATTTACACACCAGGAGTCGGGGCGCCTGGGGCGATACTTATGACCGCTTCTGGTTCCGGCGGGACTCGCATGGCCAAAGTCGTCGTGAATCCCGCAGGGCGGCGTAGATGACACTCAATAGGCTCACTCGGACTGTCCAGCCGCCGACGGCGCCCTTCGAGCCCTTCACCGGGCCTTGGGAGCCTGTCGAGAGGCAGCTGGGGACCGAGCTGCCGCAGGACTACAAGGACATCGTTCGCCTGTACGGACGCGGGCAGTTCATGGGGCTGCTCTACGTCAATCTCCCGGGTCGCCCTGACCTGCGCGGCACGCTCGAGGGGGAGCTCGCTCTGGCGGGCGAGATGGTCAATTACGGCGTGCCCGTTCCCTATCGTGTGTGGCCCCAGCCCGGCGGGTTGCTGAATGTCGGCCTCACCGAATTCAACGATCGCATCTTCTGGTTGACTGAGGGCGCGCCGTCCGATTGGCGCATCGTCGTCTGGGATCGCGCCTTGCAGCACTTGGAGACGTTCGACTGCGGCCTCGCGGAATTTCTCGCCGGATTGGCTGCCGGTTCGATCACGCCAGCGGCGTTTGCCGGTCGGACGCTGCCCGGCGAGCCCGCATTTCAGCCGGGCCCTGGCACGCCCGGACTGATCTGGCCCGGGGGACAGGGCGTCGATCCGAATTCCGAGCCCGCTAGGCCAGGGATCGAAGCGCTGGCGCGCGTCGTCTCGCCGCCCGCAAACCCGTTCCAGCCGTTTGACGGGCCGTGGAAGCGTGTCGAGGCCTATCTCGGGACCGCCCTGCCGCAGGACTACAAAGATTTCGCCCGGCTCTACGGACGCGGCCTGTTTATGGGCGTCCTCATCGTCCACGTGCCATCCATCGACAATCCCAACGCGACCCTGGAAACCCAGGTGCGCGAGACGAGCTATTGGTTCGGAAAAGGTGCGGACCTGCCCTATCCGCTCTGGCCGCGTCTCGGCGGCCTGATCAGCTTCGGCGTTACGGAGAACGGCGACTATCTCTTCTGGCTGCCGACCGGCGCGCCCGCCCAATGGAAGGTGGTGTTCTGGGATCGCGGCCTTAGCGAAGACGATTGCTTCGAAGTGTTCGATTGCGGCATGGCGACGTTTCTCGCGGGCTTGGCCGATGGAAGCATCCTTCCAAGAGGGCACGCGCCGGAAGACCTTGAGCCCGTTGAGCCCCTCTTCGAACCCTACGCCTAAAAGCCGCAGGTCTAAACGGGTCCTCCACAAGCCCCTGGGTTGGGGCTTGCGCCGGCCCCCTGAACGGCGGCAGGTTCAAAGTTGAACGGTGCGTCAGGATGCCGGGCGAGGACGGGGCGAGCGAGATGAAGACGTTGATCACGGTGTCGCTGGCGGCGACTGCGCTGTCCGGCATGGCGCAGGCGAAGACGATCGCGGTGGCGCCCGGCGCCGATGCGCAGGAGCGGATCCAGACGGCCTTGCTCGACGCCAAGCCCGGCGACGTGGTGCGGCTCGCGGCCGGGCGCTACGAGCTGTCGGATGGACTGTCGCTGGACGTGGACGACGTGACGGTGACGGGCGCCGGGCCGGACGCGACTGTGCTGTCGTTCAAGGGCCAGAAGGGTGCGGGCGAGGGCCTGCTGGTCACGTCGGACCGGGTGACGGTGCGCGACCTGGGCATCGAGGACACCAAGGGCGACGGGGTGAAGTCGAAGGGCGCCGACCAGATCAGCTTCATCAACCTGCGCGTCGAATGGATGGGCGGGCCGAAGGCGACGAACGGCGCCTATGGCGTCTATCCGGTCAGCTCGACCAATGTCCTGATCGACAAGGTGACGGTGAAGGGCGCCTCCGACGCCGGGATCTATGTCGGCCAGTCGAAGAACATCGTGGTCAAGCGCAGCCGCGCCGAGTTCAACGTGGCCGGGATCGAGATCGAGAACTCGATCAACGCCGACGTGTTCGACAACGTCGCGACCCGCAACGCCGGCGGCATCCTGGTCTTCGACCTGCCGAACCTGCCGCAGATGGGCGGCAACTCCACCCGCCTGTTCCGCAACAAGGTGGTGCAGAACGACACCCCCAACTTCGCGCCCAAGGGCAACATCGTCGCCAGCGTGCCGACCGGCACGGGCGTGATGATCATGGCCAACAAGAACGTCCACATCTTCGAGAACGAGATCGCCGAGAACCAGACGGCGGCCGTGATGCTGGTCAGCTACATCCAGAAGTTCGACGACAAGACCTACAACCCCCTGCCCCGCGACATCGTCGTGCGCGACAACAAGCTCGGGCGGAACGGCTGGGATCCCAAGTTCGACGGCGGCGCCATCCTGGCCAAGATGATGGGCGGCGCCCTGCCCCCGGTCATGTGGGACGGGGTGACGACGGCCACGGGCAACAGCGAGGTCGTCCGCGTGCGCATCACCGACGGCCCGGTGCTGAACCTGCAGCTGCCGGCGCCGGGCGCGCTGATGCAGGCCAAGCCGGTGAAGTCGGACACCGTCGGCGACGCCCAGATCGCCGAGCCGGCGGCGGTCGTGCTGCCTAAGCGCCAGGCCGACCTGGGTGCTTAAGAGCCTGCGTGCAGGGCTGGCCGGGCTGGCGGCCCTCGCCTGCCTGGGCGCGGCCCCGGCGCCCCCGGGCGTGGCGCTGGACGTCCTGCTGGCCGAGGCGCCCGCGCCGCGCCTGGCCGACTACCGCCTGTTCAAGGACATCTCCGGCCGCCAGCCGAACGGGCTGACGCCGTATGGCCTCAACACGCCGCTGTTCACCGACTACGCCGAGAAGTTCCGCTTCCTCTACCTGCCGCCGGGGACCAAGGCGGCCTATCGGGCCGAGGGGGTTCTCGACCTGCCGGTGGGGGCGACGCTGGTGAAGACCTTCGCCTATCCCGCCGACATGCGCCGGCCGGACGAGAAGGTCCGCTACGTCGAGACCCGGCTGCTGATTCATAAGCGCGAGGGCTGGGTCGCCCAGACCTATGTCTGGAACGCCGACCAGACGGAGGCGGTGCTCAAGCGGGCCGGCGCCCGGCTTGACGTCAGCTTCGTCGACGCTCGGGGCCAGACCGTGCAGGTGGACTACGCCGTCCCCAACCAGAACCAGTGCAAGGAGTGCCACCAGCTGGACAAGGCGGTCACGCCGATTGGGCCCAAGGCGCGGAACCTGAACGGCGACTTCGCCTATGCCGACGGGACCGAGAACCAGCTGGCCCACTGGACCCGGCTGGGCTTGCTGACCGGGGCGCCCAAGCCAGCGGTAGCCCCGCGCACCGCGCGCTGGGACGACCCGCATGAGCCGCTTGAGGCGCGGGCGCGGGCCTATCTCGACGCCAACTGCGCCCACTGCCACAACCCTCGGGCCGTCGCGTCCAACTCGGGCCTGTTCCTGAACATCGAGGAGACCCGCCACGCCGCCCTCGGCGTCGGCAAGGGACCCGTGGCCGCTGGCCGCGGCTCGGGCGGCCTGCGGGTCGGGGTGGAACCCGGCGATCCGGACAGCTCGATCCTGGCCTACCGGATGGCCTCGACGGAGCCCGGCGTGATGATGCCGGAGCTCGGCCGCTCCCTCACCCACACCGAAGGCCTGGCCCTGATCCGCGCCTACATCGCCGGCATGAAGACCCCGTGAGGCTGACCCGGCGCGGCGTGGTCGGCGGCGGCGCCTTGCTGATCGCCGGCCCCGCGCACGGTCAGACCGTCGTCGACGCCGCGCCGCCTGCGACGGATGTCGCTGCCTGGACCGCCTACGAGGCGCGGCTGCGCGCCCGGCTGGCCGACGGGCGGTTCGACGCCAGGGGCGCGGACGCCGCGCTGGCGACCACCAACAGCCTGCGCCAGGCCGCGGGCGCGCCGCCGCTGGCTTGGCATGCCGAACTGGCCGAGACGGCCCGCGCCCATGCCGCCGACCTGGCTGCGCGGCGCTATGTGGAGCACCTGTCGCCCGAAGGCTTCGACCCCAGTCATCGCTTCTGGCTGCTGGCGCGCACGACCATCGGCTCGCCGTCCGAGAACATTGCCTATCACCGTGGTGAGGGAGCGCCGGCGCCCGCAGGTCGGATGGTCGAGCGCTGGCGCCAAAGCCCGGGCCACTGGCAAAACCTGCTGCGCGCCAGTTACACCCACGCGGGCTATGGCGTCGCGCGGGGTCCCGACCGCGTCTGGGTCGTGGGCCTGTTCGCCCAGCCACTGGCGACCCTGCCGGAGCCGCTGCCGTTCCGCGCGCAGGCGCCCGAGATCGCGCGCGCCATCCGCGCCACGCCCAGCGCGCTAAGCCCTCGGTTGACTGTTCCCCAGGGCAGCCGGCCCGCGCGGCTGGCGGGGGCGACGCCGGTCATGCAGCTGACCGCCGTGCGTCGGATGGACGGCGTCGCGGACGTCATCGGCGGGCCGATTTTCATCTCACCAGAACCGTCAGGCCTGGGTTGAGATGACAGCGTGTATCGGAAACCCCGGTTTGCCGGACCTAGCGGAAGGACGCTAAAGGCGCCCTACAACCTGATCGGAGCCCTGCCTTGGCCGACCTCTTCGCCCCGATGACGATGACCCATGGCCCGGCCATGAAGAACCGCTTCATGCTGGCGCCGCTGACCAATCTGCAGAGCCATCCCGATGGGACGCTCTCGGACGACGAGTTCAACTGGCTGACCAAGCGGGCGCAGGGCGGCTTTGGCCTGACCATGACCTGCGCCGCGCACGTGCAGGCGGTGGGCCAGGGCTTTCCGGGGCAGCTGGGCGTGTTCGGCGACCAGCACCTGGCGGGGCTGACCCGGCTGGCGACGGCGATCAAGGCGGCGGGCAGCGTCGCGGCGCTGCAGCTGCACCACGCCGGCAACCGCAGCCCGAAGGAGCTGGTCGGCCAGCCGGTCTGCCCCTCCGACGACCCCGAGACCGGCGCGCGGGCGCTGAGCCTGGGCGAGGTGGAGCAGCTGGTCGAGGACTTCGTGGCCGCCGCGGTGCGATCGGAGACAGCCGGGTTCGACGGCGTCGAGATCCACGGCGCGCACGGCTACATCCTGGCCCAGTTCCTGTCGGTCGAGATCAACAAGCGCGAGGACCGCTACGGCGGATCGTTGGAGAACCGCGCCCGGATCATCTTCGAGATCATCGACGGCATCCGCGCTCGCACGGGCCCGGACTTCCAGGTCGGCCTGCGGCTGTCGCCGGAGCGCTTCGGCCTGAAGCTGGCGGAGATCGTCGAGGTGGCGCAGTCGGTTCTGCGCGATGGGCGGATCGACTATCTCGACATGTCCCTGTGGGACGTCTTCAAGGCGCCGGCCGAGGAAGAGCATCAGGGACGCACCCTGATGAGCTACTTCACCGCGCTCGACCGCGGGAACGTGCGGCTGGGCGTCGCCGGCAAGGTGACAACGCCGGCGATCGCCGCCCAGATGCTGGACGACGGGGCGGATTACGTCCTGATCGGTCGCGCGGCCATCCTGCACCACGACTTCCCCGAGCGCGCCCGCGACCCGGCGTTCACGCCGGTGGCCCTACCGGTGACCGCCGAATATCTGACCCACGAGGGACTGGGACCGGCGTTCGTGACCTACATGTCGGGTTGGCCCGGCTTCGTGCAGGCGGCGTAGGCCACGCCGATCCTTGCGCGCGTTCCAGAGCGTCAAGGTGACGACGACCGTGGCATAGGCGCCGAAGGCGGCCAGCAACAGTGCGGTTTGCAACTCGAACGCCGTCATCGCCACGATCCCGTGAAATCCAGGGTCGAGCTTGGGCTTTCGACGCGCACGTGAAAATTCCGTAGCGCTACGTCCGTAGAACTACCTAGGCCGTTACGTGAGCGCGCTCGGCCGCGGGCCGCCGGTGGCCCAGTCGAGCAGCTCGACCGGATGGACGACCGGCGCGTCGAGGACGGGCCCCAGCTGGGCCATGCAGCCGACGTTGCCGGCGGCGACGACCTGGGCGCGGACCGCGTTGACGTTGGCGGCCTTGCGATCGCGCAGGCGGGTGGCGAGGTCCGGCTGCAGGATGTTGTAGACTCCGGCCGAGCCGCAGCAGAGGTGGCCCTCGGCGATCGGCCGGACGTCGAACCCGGCCTCAGCCAGCAGGCGGGGCGGGACAGCCTTGATCTGCTGGCCGTGCTGCAGCGAGCAGGCGGCGTGGTAGGCGACCCGGAGCGGCGGGAGGGCGACCGCGGGCGGCAAGCCGACCTCGGCGATGAACTCCAGGATGTCGCGGGCGGGGACGGCCTCGCCCACGAGGCGGCGGTAGCTCTTGAGCATGGTCCCGCAGCCGGCGGCGGTGGTGATGATGGCGTCGACCGGACCCGCGGCGGACCAGGCGGCGAGGTTGGTCCGCGCCATGGCCTTGGCCTCGCCGGCGCGGCCCAGGTGCTCCGGCAACGCCCCGCAACAGACTTCGCCCTCCGCCAGCACCACCTCGTAGCCGGCGCGGGTGATCAGCCGGATGGCGGCGGCGCGGACCTGGGGCGCCATGACCGGCTCGACGCAGCCCTGCAGCAGGACGACCCGGCCCTTGGGCGCGGCCGAAGGCTGCAGCGGCGGCCGCGTGCCGGTCGCGGGGCTGGCGGCGGGGAGGAGAGACAGCATCGCCGCCAGCGGTTTGAGACCAAGTCGGGCGAGTGTGGATTGCATCGGCCGGGCCAGGCGACCGAGGGTCAGGGCGGCTTTCAGCCGGCCGGGCCGGGTCAGCACGCGCGCCAGGACCGCCCGCAGCAGGCGCTCGGGCCAGGGCCGGACATGGTGGGTCTCGATGTGGGCGCGGGCGTGGTCGATGAGCTGGGCGTAGTCCACGCCTGACGGGCAGGTGGTGGTGCAGGCCAGGCAGGAGAGGCAGCGGTCGACGTGGGTGACGGTGCTGGGCGCGGGCGGGCCGCCGGCCTCCAGCATCTCGCGGATCAGTTCGATGCGGCCGCGTGGGCTGTCGCGCTCGTCCCCCAGCAGGACGTAGGTGGGACAGGTGGCGGTGCAGAAGCCGCAGTGGACGCACTTGCGGATCGCCGCCTGGCTGGCGGCGGTCTCAGGATCGGCGAGCTGGTCGGCGGTGAAGCGGGTCTTCATGCGGCGCCGTCCATCCGGCCAGGGTTGAGGACGCCCAGCGGGTCGAAGGCCGCCTTCACCCGGTCCTGCAAGGCGCCGAGCGGACCTTGGCGCGAGGCGAAGGCGGGGCCGCCGCGCAGGCACAGGGCGTGGCCGCCCAGGCTGGCCGCGACCGCGCGCACCTTTTCGGCGGGCTCCTCGGTCAGCAGACAGGCCAGGCCGCCGGCCCAGTCATAGAGGGCGTCGCCGGGCAGGCCGTGGGGTCCGCGCCAGCCAACCGCGGGCGGCAGCGACAGGCGCCACAGCGGGCGTGGGTCGCCGACGAAGGCCTCGACCTCGCGCACCTGGGCCCAAAAGGCTTTGGAATGCTCGGGGTCGAGCGTGTCGATCCGGCCGAAGCCCTTGAGCGCGGCGGCCAGTCCGGCGGCGCGGGCGGCGACCGAGGCCTCGCAGCCCTCGAGCCGCAGGGCGGTGACCGCCATCTCGGCCTTCAGCGGCGCAGCCTGGGCGGCGAAGGCCGGGAGGTGGGCGGCGCCGGAGACCTCGAAGGGCCCGTTCATGGCCAGGGTCATGGCCTCGGCGGCCCGGACGTCGGCCAGGCCGAACAGCAACAGGGTGGTTTCGGTGCGCGGCGCGGGCAGGACCTTGAGCGTCACCTCGGTGAGGACCGCGAGCGTGCCCCAGGCGCCGGCCATCAGCTTCATCAGGTCGTAGCCGGTGACGTTCTTGACCACCTTGCCGCCGGCCTTGAACACCTCGCCCCGGCCGGAGACGCCGGCGAAGCCCAGGAAGTGGTCGCGCGCGGCGCCGGCCCGGACCCGCCGCGGGCCCGACAGGTTCGCGCCCAGGACGCCGCCGATGGTGGGTTCGCCCCGGGCGCCCAGGAGGCGGGTCAGGTGGGGCGGCTCGAAGGCCAGCATCTGGCCCCGCGCGGCCACCAGCTTCTCGATGTCGGCCAGGCGCACGCCGGGCTGGACGGTCAGCACCAGTTCGTCCGGCGCATAGTCGAGGATGCGATCCAGGCGCTGGGTAGACAGCACGATGTCGACCGGGTCCATCTGGCCGATCGCCCGCTTCGTGCCGCCGCCGATCACCTCGATGCGGCGCGCCGTGGCGCCGGCCTCGGCCACGATGGCCTCGACCTCGTCGGCTGTGGTCGGCTTGAGGACCTTGATCGCGGTGTCCAGCATCAGAAACGCGGAAGCTCCGGGAAAGCCAGCTTGCCGCGATGGACGTGGACGCGGCCGAGCTCGGCGCAGCGGTGCAGGACCGGGAACACCTTGCCCGGATTGAGCAGCAGGCCCGGGTCGAAGGCGCACTTCACCCGCTGCTGGCAGGCCAGATCGGTGGGGTCGAACATCTCGGGCATCAGGTCGCGCTTTTCGACGCCCACGCCATGCTCGCCGGTCAGCACCCCCCCGACGGCGACGCAGAGCTTGAGGATGTCCGCGCCGAAGGCCTCGGCCCTCTCCAGCTGGCCGGGGATGTCGGCGTCGTAGAGGATCAGGGGGTGCAGGTTGCCGTCGCCGGCGTGGAAGACGTTGGCCACGCCCAGGCCGTACTCGGCGCTGAGCTCGGCGATGCGCGCCAGCACTTGAGGCAGCCGGCCGCGCGGGATTGTGCCGTCCATGCAGAAGTAGTCCGGGGCGATCCGGCCCACGGCGGGGAACGCCGCCTTCCGGCCCGCCCAGAAGGCCAGGCGCTCAGCCTCGCTGGTCGAGGTCTTCAGGAAGTTGGCGCCGCGCGCGGCGGCCAGGCGCTCCACATGGCCCACCAGCTCGGCGCACTCGGCTTCGGGCCCATCGAGTTCGACGATCAGCAGGGCGGCGGCGTCGACGGGATACCCCACGCCGACGAACGCCTCTGCGGCGCGGATCGCCGGATTGTCCATCATCTCCAGCCCGGCCGGGATCACCCCGGCGGCGATGATGTCGCCCACGGTGGCGGCCGCGCCCTCGACCGTTTCGAAGCCCAGCAGCAGAGCCATGGCCGTCTCAGGCTTGGGCAGGATACGGACCATTACCTCCGTCACCACGCCCAGCAGCCCTTCGGAGCCGGTGACGAGGCCCAGGAGGTCGTAGCCTTCGGCGTCGAGGGTCTTGCCTCCCAGCCGCACCACCTCGCCGCTCATCAGGACGAGTTCGCAGCCCAGCAGGTTGTTGGTGGTCAGGCCGTATTTCAGGCAGTGCACGCCGCCGGAGTTCTCAGCCACGTTGCCGCCGATGGTGCAGGCGATCTGGCTGGACGGGTCGGGCGCGTAATAGAAGCCGCGGTCCGCCACGGCCGCCGTGACGCCCAGGTTGGTGACGCCCGGCTGCACCACCGCGCAGCGGTTGGGGTAGTCGACCTCCAGCACCCGATTGAACTTGGACAGGCCCAGCACGACGCTGTCGGCCAGGGGCAGCGCGCCGCCCGAGAGTGAGGTGCCGGCGCCGCGCGGCACGACCTTCACGCCGTTCGCCTGGCACCAACGGAGGATCTCAGAGACCTGGGCCGTGGTCTCGGGCAGAACGACCGCGATGGGTGTCTGTCGATAGGCGGAGAGGCCGTCGCTCTCGAAGGGGACCAGGGCGGCGGGCGCCGACACCACGCCCTCCCCCGGCACGATCCGCGACAGCGCCCGCACGATCTCGCCCTTCCGGGCGATCAGGGCGGCGTCAGGCGCGGGCATCTTCATGGCGCATCAGTAGGCGCAGACTCACGCGCCTCAAAGGGGGTGCGCTACTTCCCCGCGAACGCCGGGGTGCGCTTCTCGTTGAAGCTGGCGACGCCCTCGCGGCGGTCGGCGGTGGTGAAGAGGTGGTTGTAGACGGTGAGCTCGAGGTCCATGGCCCGCGCCAGGTCCAGATCCTGGCCGCCGTGGACGACGCGTTTCAGGCCGCGCACGGACAGGGGCGCGCGGCTCGCGATCTGCGCTGCAACCGCCAGCACCGCGTCCATCAGGGCGTCCGGCGCCACCACGTCACTGACCAAGCCATAATCCTTAGCCTGCTGGGCGGTGAACGGTGCGGCGGTGGCGAGCAGCTCCAGCGCCCGGCGCGGGCCGACGGCGCGGGTCAGGAGCTGGGTGCCGCCCAGGCCCGGGATGATGCCCAGGCCGGCCTCCGGCAGTCCGAACCGCGCGCCTTCGGCGGCGTAGGCGAAATCGCAGGCGAGGGTCATCTCGCAGCCGCCGCCCATGGCCGAGCCCTGCACCGCGGCGATCACCGGGACCGGACAGGCCAGCTGGGCGCGGATCATCGCCTCGAACAGCCGATGCTGCTCGGCCCAGGCCTCGTCGGTCATGCCGTTGCGTTCCTTGAGGTCGGCGCCGGCCTGGAAGTGCTTGCCCTCGCCCCGCAGGATCACGCAGCGCAGGGCCTCGTCCGCACGGAGCCTCGACCAAACCTCGAGCAGCTCGCGGCCCATTTGAGTGGAAAGCGCATTGGCGACCTCCGGCCGGTTGAAGGCGATGACGGTGACGCCAGGCGCAGCTGCTTCGACCTTGATCGTTTCGTAGGTCATCACGTCCCCCGCTGCGCGCCGCAGGCGCTTTCAAATTTGTCCACGAACCACACGAACCACACGAACGGATTCTGCCTGTCCCCAGGCCTCGCCAGCTTAAGCGCGTTCGTGTGGTTCGTGTGGTTCGTGGACATTCTTATCGGCGCTGACGCGCCAAAGATTCGCCGATCAGAAGCTCTTCGGTTGGCCGAGGACGTGGGTGGCGACGTGGCTAAGGATGAGGTTCGTGGAGATGGGCGCCACCTGGTAGAGGCGCGTCTCGCGAAACTTGCGCTCGATGTCGTATTCCTCGGCGAAGCCGAAGCCGCCGTGCGTCTGGATCGCCATGTCGGCGGCGAACCAGGAGGCTTCGGAGGCCACCAGCTTGGCCATGTTGGCTTCGGTCCCGCAGGGCTGGCCCGCCTCGAACAGGGCGGCGGCGTGGTCGATCATCAGGCTGGCTGAGGTCATCTGCACGTAGGCGCGGGCGAGCGGGAACTGGACGCCCTGGTTCTCGCCGATCGGCCGGCCGAAGACGACGCGGTCCTTGGCGTATTGCCCCGCGCGGTCGATGAAGAACCTGGCGTCGCCGATGCACTCCGAGGCGATCAGGATCCGCTCGGCGTTCATGCCGTCCAGGATGTACTTGAAGCCCTTGCCCTCCTCGCCAATCAGGTTCTCGACCGGGACCTCCAGGTCCTCGAAAAGCAGCTCGGTGGTGGCGTGGTTCAGCATGGTCCGGACCGGCGTGATGGTCAGGCCATTCCCCTTGGCCGTGCGCATGTCCACCAGCAGGACGCTCATGCCCGCCGAGGTCTTCGCCTCGTCCCGCGGGCTGGTGCGGCACAGCAGAACCATCAGGTCGGAGTGTTCCGCCCGGCTGATCCATAGCTTGCGGCCGTTGACGACATACTTGTCCCCCACCCGCTTGGCGAAGGTGGTGATGCGCGTGGTGTCGGTGCCGGCGTCCGGCTCGGTCACGCCGAAGGCCTGCAGGCGGAGCTCGCCGCTGGCGACCTTGGGCAGGTACGCCTGCTTCTGCGCCGGCGTGCCGTGCCGGAGCACCGTGCCCATGGTGTACATCTGGGCGTGGCAGGCGCCGCCGTTGCAGCCGCTGCGGTGGATTTCCTCGAGCACGGCGTTTGCCGCCGCCAGGCCCAGGCCCGACCCACCGAATTCCTCGGGGATCAGCACGGACAGGAAGCCCGCCGCCGTCAGCGCCTGAACGAAGGCGGTGGGATAGGCCCGCTCCCGATCGAGCTCGCGCCAATAGGCGCCGGGGAAGCGCGCGCACAGCTTGCGTACGGCGTCGCGGATCTCAGGAAACGTCTCGGTGCTCACACCCCCCTCTGTGCCACACGGACGCTGGGTGAGCCTAGACCGTTGGGTATGTTCATGTATTGTTCTGGCATCCAAGCTGGGTGCGATAGATTGGTGCGATGGACCACGAACCACACGAACCACACGAACATCTACAGTTTCGTGAGGAAGTTTATCGGATTCAAGGTGCGGCGTTCGAAGTCAATCGGGTGCTTGGAACGGTCTTTCTGGAAGCCGCCTATCAGGAAAGTCTGGGGCTCGAGTTCAAGGCGCGGGGCATCCCGTTTCAGGCGCAGCCCACTCTGAAACTCCACTATAAGGGGACGGCGCTGCGCACCGTCTATGTTCCCGACTTCATCTGCTTCCAAAGCGTCTTGATCGAACTGAAAGCGGCGAGTGGGCTTGCCGCGGAACACCGCTCGCAGATCATCAACTACCTCCGAGCGTCCGGACTTCGCGTCGGACTGCTGGTGAACTTCGGCGGCGCCGGTCGAGCGCAGATCGAACGTATCGTCCACTGACGTTCGTGTGGTTCGTGGTTAAACGCACCCTGGGTTACGCACAGGATGGCATTTTTGCCCGCATGGCCAAACTTGACCTGCGGGTTGAAACGACGGCTTAGGGCTGGAGATGAGGACACTTAAGAGCACGGTGGATACGGGCTCGGCGGGGTTTGCCGCCAATGCCGAACTGAACCGGGCGCTGGTCGAGGAGCTGCGCCAGCGGGCGGCGACGGCGGCGCTGGGCGGGCCGGAGGCCAGTCGGGCGCGACATGTGAGCCGGGGCAAGCTGTTGCCGCGTGAGCGGGTGATACGACTGCTGGATCCGGGGGCGCCGTTCCTGGAGGTTGGCCAGCTTACGGCCTTCGGCCTCTACGACGACGAGGCGCCGGCGGCGGGCGTGATCACCGGCATCGGGCGGGTCTCCGGTCGCGAGGTGATGATCGTCGCCAACGACGCGACGGTGAAGGGCGGGGCCTATTTCCCGCTGACCGTGAAGAAGCATCTCCGCGCCCAGGAGATCGCGATGCAGAACCGCCTACCCTGCGTCTATCTGGTGGACTCGGGCGGCGCGAACCTGCCGCACCAGGCCGAGGTGTTCCCGGACCGCGACCACTTCGGACGGATCTTCTTCAACCAGGCGCGGATGAGCGCCGAGGGCATCGCCCAGATCGCCTGCGTGATGGGGAGCTGCACCGCCGGCGGCGCCTATGTGCCGGCGATGTCCGACGAGACGGTGATCGTCCGAAACCAGGGCACCATCTTCCTGGGCGGTCCGCCGCTGGTGAAGGCGGCCACGGGCGAGATCATCAGCGCCGAGGAGCTCGGCGGGGCCGACACGCACGGCCGCCGCTCGGGCGTGGTCGACCACGTGGCCGAGAACGACGAGCATGCGCTGAGCATCGTGCGCCGCATCGTCGCCAACCTGAAC
>JAIXTR010000104.1 GCA_027483845.1 Caulobacteraceae bacterium
GTCCGGCTCGATGCGGTTGGAGAAGTAGGGCACGGCGCCGGCGGCCGCGGCGAACGCCACGAACATGAACAGCGCCATGACGAGACGCGATCCGGTGAGGATGTTCGGGAGAGACTTCATCAAGGGAACGAGCGTCCAGGCTTAAGCTTCGTTCCCCAGCTTAGCTGCTTCGCCTGTGGTTCGCTGCGCTTTCTGGCGACTCACTGGTCCCACGACCGGTCGCGCGGCGGCTTGCGGGGCGCGAGCAGTCCTGGGTAGGGCCCCTTGCCGATGCGGTACTCGCACCAGACGTCGCCCTTCGGACATTCGAAGGTCCCGTCGAACACCTTGCGCAGCTTCGGGCTGATCACCGCATAGGTCGGCGCGGTCTCGGCGCCCTTGGCCAGGGCCTCCTGGCAGGCGGCGCGCTCGGCCTTGGTCAGGGCCAGCAGGTCGGCGGTGCGGCACCCGAGCTTGCCCCGCAGCGTCGTCCGCGCCGCCCCATCCTCCGCGGATTCGCCCGGCTGGACCCGCCACGCATCGGCCGGCGCGCCGACAGCGTTGGGCCGCGTCGTCGCGGGGACCGCATTGCCCCGCGTGGCGGCGGCCGGCGCGGGCGACCCGCCAGTCAGCCGGGGTGGCGTGGGCCGCGGCGCAGGCTCGGACCGCGGCGGCAGGGTCAGCAGGGTGACCTGCATCGCCGGCACGTCGACGGGCGGCGGCGGCGCCATCCGCGAGACCACCAGGACCGCGATCGCCACGTGCAGTCCGACCGCGACGGCGAAGGCCGCGGAACGGCGCGACAAGGTCGGTCTTCGCAAGACGGCAGGTCCCCCACCGCGGCCCACGGTGGCCGCGGCATGGGGTTAGGCGGGCCGTGCGGCGAACATGTTGCCGTCACGTGTCCGGCTACGACCGATTGTGGCGCAGGCCGGCGTTACTTTCGGAAATGGCTGTAGATCCGCTCCGCCAGCGGCGCGTTGACGCCGTCGACCTTCAGCAGGTCATCGATGCTGGCCCGGCTGACCCCGCGCGCCGAGCCGAAGGCGTGGAGCAGCGCGCGCTTGCGACCGGGACCGACGCCGTCGATCTCATCCAGCGGGTTCTTCTTCATGTCGCCGGCGCGCCGCGCCCGATGGCTGCCGATCGCGAAGCGGTGCGCTTCGTCCCGCAGCCGCTGAAGGTAGTAGAGGACCGGCGACTTGTGATCGAAGCGGAAGGGCTCCTTGCCGGGGATGAAGAACCGCTCCATCCCGGCGTCCCGGTCCTGGCCCTTGGCGACACCCACGACCGGGATGTCGTCGACGCCCAGGTCGGCCATGACCTCCATCACCGCCGCGATCTGGCCCGCGCCGCCGTCGATCAGCACCAGGTCGGGCCGCACCGTCTCCTCGCCCGCCTCCTCCTCCTTCACCAGCCGGCCAAAGCGGCGGCGGAGCACCTCCTTCATCATGCCGAAGTCGTCGCCGGGCGTGATGTCGGTGCTCTTGATGTTGAACTTGCGGTACTGGCTCTTCTGGAACCCGTCCGGCCCCGCGACGATCATGCCGCCGACGGCGTTCGTGCCCATGATGTGACTGTTGTCGTAGACCTCGATCCGCTCGGGCTGACCTTCCAGTCCGAAGGCTTCGCAGACTCCGGCCAGCAGCTTGGACTGTGCGGAGCTCTCGGCCATCTTCCGGCCCAACGCCTCGCGGGCGTTGGTGAAGGCGTGCTCGACCAGCTGCTTCTTCTCCCCGCGCTTCGGGCGGGAGATTTCGACCTTTCGTCCCGACTTCTGGGCGAACGCCTCCTCCAGCAGGGTCTGTTCCGCGGGCAGGGTGTTCACCAGCACCAGCTTCGGGATGGGCTTGTCGTCGTAGAACTGGCCCAGGAAGGCGCTCATGACCTCCGGGTCATCGTCCGCGCGGTCCACCCGCGGGAAGTAGGCGCGGTTGCCCCAGTTCTGGCCGGCGCGGAAGAAGAAGACCTGGACGCAGGCTTGGCCCCCCTCGGCGTGCAGGGCGAACACGTCCGCCTCCTCAAGGCTTTCGGGATTGATCTGGGTTTCCTGGGCGACCGAGGCCAGCGCGCGGATGCGATCGCGCAAGCGGGCGGCCAGCTCGAACTCCATGTCGTCGGACGCCGCCTGCATGTTGTCAGACAGCTGCTGCATCACCTTGCGCGACCGGCCGCGCAGGAAGTCCTCGGCCTGTTCGACCAGGCGCGCGTAGTCGTCCAGGGCGATCAGACCCGTGCAGGGGGCCGCGCAGCGCTTGATCTGGTGCAGCATGCAGGGTCGCGTGCGGCTGTCGTAGACGCTGTCCGAGCAGGACCGCAGCAGGAAGGCCTTCTGCAGGGTGTTCAGCGTCTTGGTCACCGCATGGGCGCTGGCGAAGGGTCCGAAGTAGTCGCCCTTGATCGTATGGGCCCCACGGTGCTTGCGCAGCTGGGCGGCCGGATGCTCGCGGCGGATGACGATCTCGGGGAAGGACTTGTCGTCGCGCAGCAGGACATTGAACCGCGGCTTGAGCTGCTTGATCAGGTTGATCTCGAGCAGCAGCGCGTCGGTCTCGGTCCGCGTGGTGACGAACTCCATCGCCCGGGTCAGATCGACCATGTGCGCGATGCGCTGGGTGTGGAATCGGCCCTGGGCGTACTGCACCACCCGCTTCTTCAGACTGCGCGCTTTGCCCACATAGAGAACCTCGCCGTCCTCGCCCATCATCCGATAGACACCGGGGCTGTCAGGCAGACGGCGCACCTCATCCTTGATCAGCGCAGCCCCCTTCAGGGCCGTGGCGGTCAGGGGTGACGAGGCGGCATCCGACATGCGACCAATATAGGCGAGTCCGTGCGGGCCTGTAGGGCGCCTGTCGACGCGGGAACAAGCGCAGCCGTTCAGCGTTTGGAGTTGGGGAGTTCTTTCGACGCGATGCAGTCCGTAACTGACGCCGATCCGGCGAAGTCTGATCCGGACGGCCCGGACTTTGCGGCGCTCTTCGGACGGCTGCCCAGCCCCTACATGATCCTCGACCGCGACCTGACCTACGTGAACGTCAACGACGCGTACTGCAGCGTGCTTGAGCGGCGGCGGGAAGACCTGCTCGGGCGCTACATATTCGATGCGTTCCCCGCCCAGGGAGAAAGCGGCGCGCGCCTACAGGCCTCATTCCAACGGGTGCTGGACACCGGCCTGCCCGATACGCTGGCGTTGATCCCCTACCCGATCGAGCGGCCCGCCAGCCGCGGCGGCGGATACGAGATGCGCTACTGGTCGGCCGCGCACGTGCCCCTGCTGGACGCCGAGGGGCGGACGCGGTTCATCGTGCAGAACACGGTGGACGTCACCGAACTTCAGAACCTCAAGACCCTCGCCTATGGCCCCGGCGGCGAGCCGGCCCCCGGCGAGAAAGACCTGTTCATGCGGGCGCGCGAGGTCGAGGCGACCAACGTGCTGCTGATGCGCGAGACCCAGGACCTGCGCGGGCTGTTCATGCAGGCGCCCGGGTTCATGGCGCTGCTGGCCGGACCCGACCTGCGCTTCGCTCTGGTGAACACCGCCTACCAACAGCTGATCGGCCACCGGCCGGTGATCGGCCGCACGGTGAGCGAGTCTCTGCCCGAGGTGGTCGATCAGGGATTCGTGCAGCTGCTGCACGGCGTGATGACACGGCGCGAGCCCTATATCGGCGAAGGCGCGGCTGTGCGCCTGCAGCGGACGGCTGACGGCCCGCTGGAGGAGCGGTTCATCGACTTCATCTACCAGCCGATCCTATCGCAGGGCGGCGAGGTGTCCGGCGTGTTCGTCCAGGGCAGCGACGTCACCGACCGGGTCCATGCCGAGCGACAGCAGAAGCTGCTGGTGGACGAGCTGAACCACCGGGTGAAGAACACCCTGGCCACGGTCCAGGCGATCGCCCAGCAGACGATGCGCTCGACGCCGGACTTCGCCGCGTTCCGGTCGGCGTTCGAGTCGCGTCTGATGGCGCTCGCCAGCACCCACGACCTGCTTACCGCCACCAGTTGGCGGGGCGCGGCGCTCCGCGACGTGCTGATGGCCGAACTGGGCGCGTTCGGGCCCGACCACTACCGGCTCGAGGGCGGGGACGTGGACCTGACCCCGACCGAGGCCCTGGCGCTGGGGCTGATCGTCCACGAATTGGCCACGAACGCCGCCAAGTACGGCGCGCTGTCGGGCGAGCACGGCTGTGTAAATGTCAGTTGGTCGGTCGCCGAGGACGTGCTGCGCCTCGTCTGGCTGGAGCGCGATGGACCGCAGGTGGCCCCACCGACCCGGCGCGGCTTCGGATCCCGCTTGATCGAACGCAGCCTTGGCGGTCAGCTGGCCGGCGAGGCCCGGCTGGACTTCGCCGCCACAGGCCTGACCTGCCGCATCACCCTCCCCCTCGCCATGCCATCGTAGCCTTCGGGCTGGGCCTAGGGCTTTGCGAGAAAGGCGTCGAGCTCCCGGGCGAAGGTCTCCGGCTGGTCGAGCATGACGAAGTGCTGAGAGTCAGAGGCCAGCTTGACCGTGATGGCCGGCGCCGCAGCATAGAGCCCGCGGTAGACGGTCTCCATGGCGCCCGCCGGAACGCCAAGGGGCGTATTGTCGGGGTGAAGCAGGATGGTGGGGGTCTTGATCGACGACAGTCCGGGCCGCAGATCCAGGACCATATCTTCATAGTAGGCGCGGGCGACAACCGTGCGGTCGCTTGCGGCGCCCCATTCGGCGATCGTGCGCCGGACGGCGGGATCCTTGGACATCCCGCGCATCTGCGGTTCGAGTTGCTGGGCCGTGGCTTGGCCGCGCGCCGCCAGCATCGCGTCGCGCATACGCTCCGCCTGAGGTCGAACGCTCTCCGCGGTGGCGTTGGGATCGCGCATGCCGCCCAGGAACGGTAGGGCGTCGACGATGAACAGCGCCTTGAGATGCTGGGGGTGCTTCTGGGCCAGGTAGAGCAGCATCGTGCCGCCCAGCGAGTGGCCGACCACGGTGGCTGGGCTCAGCTTCTGTTCGACCAGATAGGCGTCGATCGCCTCCGCGGTGGGGATCACGACCTCGCCCGACGCGTTGCTCCGCGCCGGTTCGCCGGCGAAGCCCGCCACCTGTATCAGGTGCAGCCGATACCGGCCCCGCAGGCGCTCGGCCGTCGCCCTCCAGGTGGCGCGCGAGGACGAAAGGCCCGGGATGAACACGACATCGGGGCCGCGCCCGACCACCTCGTCGGAGAAGCGGTCGCGGACGATCAGCGCCGAGTCCGCGAACAGCCGGTTGGGGTCGGGGGCCTGCGCCACGGCCGGCGCGGCAAGCAGCAGCGCGGCCGCGAGACCGAGGAGCGACTTCATCATTGGATATCCTCAGGTGGTGGGGTTCACCAGACGCGCCATGGCGTCCAGGTAGCCGACGAAGGCCGAGCGGCCAGCGTCAGTCAGGGCGATGCGGGTGAGCGGCTTCTTGCCCACGAAGCTCTTGTCGATGGTCACGTAGCCGGCGTCCTCGAGCTTGCGGAGGTGGACCGACAGATTGCCGTCGGTGGCCTGCAGCCGGGTCTTGAGCTCTCCGAAGTCCGCGGCGCCACCGCTGGAAAGATAGGCCATGACGCCCAGCCTCAGCCGGCCATGAATGACCTCGTCGATACGCTCGATATCGAAGTCGTCAGGCATGGCTCAGCCAGCCTTACGGCTCTGGCGCATCAGGATGACGCCCGGCACGGTCAGCAGGCCCAGCAGGCTGACGCCATAGACGAGCCAGATCGCCGGTCCGTCGACGAACCACGCGTTGACCAGCGACATGGCGAACGCCGCGTAGCCGACGATCTTCAGCCAGTTCTGCCGGGTGGCGAAGGCGGCGATGAACCAGCCCGCGCCGTAGAGCGCCATCAGCACGCTCGGGAACACCAGCATCAGGTTCGGAAGGGCAAGCCGATAGCCGACGATCGTCACGCTGACACCCATCATCAGGATCGCGGCGCCCAGATAGGACCACGCCATGCCCGCAGTCACCTGCCCGCCCGCGCCGGTCCGCGGCATCCGCCGCAGGAGAATGGCCAGCACGATCACTTGCAGCGCCAGCGCACCCAGCCAGATGATGGCGACTCCGGACGGCCGGAGCACGCCTTCGCCCTGTCCCAGCCATACGGCCAGGCTGGCTCCGCCATAGATCAGGCCTGTGGCCGCGAGGATGGAGCCGCCCATCATGGGTCGGTCCCGTCCAGCCTCCGCGAGCCCTCGCAAGAAGGCGATGTCGTCGCGAAGGGTCTGATTTTGGTCGGTCATACCGCTGCTCCTCGAACACCGAGATCATGCAAAAAGTACTTTGTGATGTAAAGTACTTTCTTGCAACGGCGCGATGCGAGCGGGCGCCTCGCCGGCCCGGTGGGGTGCTACAGCTTGATCAGGCCGGCGTTGAGCTTGTCCCAGACGCTCTTGGTGACCTTCACGTAGCCCTTCTTCGCGTCGCGGAAGAACAGCGGGCCCTTGATCTTCGCGGGATCGAAGCCGTCGGCGACGAGGTCGACCTTGCGGATCTTGAAGGTGCCGGTGGTGTCGAGCGCCGGAAGCAGCCGCACGAACAGCGGCTGGGCGTAGATCGGCAGCTCTCTTGCCACATGGTCCCCGAAGGCCTGCGGATCGAAGGCGCCGTCCACGACGAGGGCGGCCATGCCCGCGCGTCCGTCCGCGCCCGCGACCTCCACGCCATAGACATTGGCCTGCTCAATACCCGGAAAGGCCTGCAGTCGCTCGGCGACCTCGTTGGTCGAGACGTTCTCGCCCTTCCAACGGAAGGTGTCGCCGATACGATCGACGAAGTAGAAGTAACCGTCGGCGTCCTGCTTCATAAGGTCGCCGGTGGCGAACCAGGCGTCTCCGCGGGCGAAGACGTTCTGGATCACCTTCTTCTCGGAGGCGGTCTTGTCCAGGTAGCCCGAGAACTCCGACCGCGCGTCGTCGCCGCCGATCATCCCGATGCATTGCCCGACCTGCCCCGGTCCGCATTCGATGCACAGGCCGTCGGGCCCGCGCCCCACCTCTTCGCGCTCGACATCGTACTGCACCAAGCGCGCGTTGAAGCGTTTGCGCAGCCACTTGGGAATGCGGCCGACCGCCCCTTCACGACCGTCGAAGTTGAACATCGAGACGTTGCCTTCGGTGGAGCCGTAGAACTCCAGGATCTCCGGAATCCGAAACCGCTGCTTCATGGCCGGCCAGATGTCAGGCCGCAGACCGTTGCCGAAGGCCATGCGGATCTTGTGCCGGGTCTCATCCTCGCTGGCGTCGTGGTTCACGAGGTAACGGCACAGCTCGCCGATGTAGACGAACATCGTGCAGCCCTGCTCGATGATCTCCGGCCAGAAGTGGCTGGCCGAGAACCGGCGGCGGAGCACCACCGAACCTCCGTTCAGGAACGCTGCCCCCAGAGCGCAGAGGCCGCCGGTGGCGTGATAGAGCGGCAGGGTGACGTAGATCCGATCCTTGGCGGTCGCGCCCGTCGAGCCTGCGAAGCCTCGCATGTAAAGCTGGGCGCGCATGTGCGTGATGCGGGCGGCCTTGGGCAGTCCGGTCGTGCCGGAGGTGAAGATCAGCAGGGCCGTGTCGCCGGCCACCATGTCCTCACGGACGACCCGGTCAGGGGGAA
>JAIXTR010000053.1 GCA_027483845.1 Caulobacteraceae bacterium
GCACCGCATCGAACACCAGCGCCAGGGCCAGGATTGAGCCCACGAGCTGCGGCGGCAGGCCGACGACCTGGTTGTAGAAGATGACCAGGAAGGTCGAGAGGGCGCGGAGCTTGAGATAGGTGGCGGCTGCGCCCACCGAATAGAAGACCTTGGTCGCAAACCTGAGGGGCGGGGCGTCGCCCGCGCCGAGCGTGGCCGTCATCGGCAGTCCTCCCGTCGGGACGGGCGCGTCTCTGCAATCGCGCGCCTCGTCGTCCGGCTACGACGGTGGAATCGAGCCTCCGCAGCGTCAACGCTTTTGATTTTACGGTATGGACACATCCGGCCGCGACGCGGGCTGGCGTTCTCGGGGTGACCCGGGACGCGGTCGCGGGCTATGTCTATCGGAGGCACTTCAGCGCGGGGAGAACCTCTTGAGCAGCTGTACGCATGGCGACACGGTGATCGATGTCACGCCCAGCGCACTCGGGTGCGAGGATTGCCTGAAGATCGGCTCGGGGTGGCTGCATCTGCGGCTGTGCCGGACCTGCGGCCACGTTGGGTGCTGTGACCAGTCCCCGCACCGACATGCGACGGCGCATTTTCACGCCACGCGTCACCCGATCATCGAAGGCTACGACCCGCCCGAGGGTTGGGGCTGGTGCTATGTGGACGACACCTTCGTCGACCTGCCCGACCAGACCCCGCAGCGGGGCCCGATCCCGCGCTTCGACTGACGCGACCAGCAGGAGACCACCGTGGAGAAGATCGGCGGCGACCTTCGCCAGATGCAGCGCACGCCGCTGGCCGCCTCGCATGTCGAGGCGCTGCGGGCGGTGAGCCAGGTGGCGATCTACCCGGCGGGCATGGTGCTGGCCCGGCCCGGCGAGCCGGCCGACCTGTTCCGCTATGTCGAAGACGGCGAGATCGAGGTGGTGAACAGCTACACCAACGAGCGCCACCTGCCGTCGACGCTGGGACCGACGCAGTTCATGGGCGAGATGGCGCTGCTGGAAGGCGGCGCCTGGACGATGGGCATGCGGGTGGTCCGGGAGACCCGCGTGCTGGAGACGCCGCGGGCCGCGCTGCTGACCCTCATGGGCCAGATCCCGGAGATGTCGGACATCATCATCACCGTCCTGGCGGCCCGCCGCCGACGGCAGGTGGAGGAGCGTGACGGCACCCTGTTGCTGATCGGCGAGGAGCAGGACCGCGCCGTGCGCCGGATCGCCGAGTTCGCCAGCCGCAACCGGATCGCCTACGCCTCTTTCGCCCTCGGCAGCCCGGAGGCCGCGGCGGCGGCCGGGCGGTGCGACATCGCGCCGACGGAGCCCGCCGTTGTCTTCGGTCGCGACCACGTGGTGCGCGACCCCACGCCGGAAAAGGTGGCCGCCCTTCTCGGCCTCAATCGCGAGCTTAAGAACGACGAGAGCTTCGATGTCCTCATCGTCGGCGGCGGGCCGGCCGGTGTGGCGGCGGGGGTCTACTGCGGCGCCGAGGGGCTGCGCGCCCTGGTGATCGAGGACGCAGCGATCGGCGGGCAGGCCGGCGCCTCAAGCCGCATCGAGAACTACATGGGCTTTCCCACCGGCATCTCGGGCGCGGACCTGGTCTGGCGCGGGGAGGTGCAGGCGCTGAAGTTCGGCGCCCGGTTCGCCCTCCCCCGGCGGGTCGCGAAGCTGGAGGCGCTGCCGGACGGCGGCTACTGCGCCACCTTCGACAGCGGCGAGCGGGTGCGCGGCGGGGCGGTGATCATCGCCGCAGGCGTGCAGTACCGCCGCCTGCCCATCGCGCGTCTGGCCGAGTTCGAGGGCGCGGGCGTCTACTACGCTGCGACCGAGGTCGAGGCGCGGTGGTGCAAGGGCACGCAGGCGGTGATCGTCGGCGGCGGCAACTCGGCCGGGCAGGCGGCCATGTATCTGAGCCGGTCGGCGAAGTGCGTGCATGTGTTGGTCCGCGGCCCGTCGCTGGCGGCGTCCATGTCCAGCTATCTCTCCAGCCGGCTCGAAGCCGATCCCGCGATCCAGATCCACTACAACGCCGAGATCGCCGCGCTGAGCGGGGACGAGCGCCTGGAAGGGGTCGCCCTGCGCAACGCGGCGAGCGGGGACGTTCAGGAGATCGCCACGCGGGCGCTGTTCATCATGGTGGGCGCGGCGCCGAACACGGACTGGCTGGCGGGGCTCGTCGCGCTGGACCCCAAGGGCTTCGTCCTGACCGGCGCAGAGGCAGGCGCCGACTCGCCCTTCGCGACGTCGCGCCCCGGGATCTTCGCGGTCGGGGACGTTCGGGCGGGCTCGGTGAAGCGGGTGGCCTCGGCGGTGGGCGAAGGATCGGTGGTGGTCTCCAAGGTCTGGGAATACCTGGAGGCCCAGCGGACCGCCTGAGGCGACGCGGTCCGGGGCGGTTGTCCGGCGCGCGCCTTTGGGGGAGAACGGCGCAGCGCCCAGAGACGGCGGGAGGGGACTTCGATGCGGAAATGGATGGCGCCGGCGGGGCTGGCGGTCGCGGTCTGTGCAGGCAGCTGGACCACGCTGACGGCGCAACCGGCCAGCGCGCCCGCGGCGGAGGCCCAGCCCGCGGCTGCAGCGCGCCTGAGCGTGGTCTCCGGGTATCTTCCCCGCGGCGGCGCGCCCAGCAGCTTGGCGCTGCTGCCGCCGCCGCCCGCGCCGGGATCGGCGGCCCAGGCCCGCGACGACGAAGCGGCCAAGGCGGCGGTGGCGCTGCGCGGCGGGCCCCGCTGGGACCTGGCGACCCAGGACGCCGACCTGACCTTCCCCAATGCGGCGGGGACCTTCTCCTGCGCCATGGGCGTGCCGATCACCGAGACCGAGACGCCGAAGGTCTACCAGCTGCTGCGGCGCACGCTGGGCGACTTCGGACTGTCGACCTATCCGACCAAGACCAAGTACCAGCGCGCCCGGCCCTTCACGGTGAACGGCGCGCCGATGTGCACGCCGGCGATCGACGCGGGGCTGCGCAAGGACGGGTCCTATCCCTCGGGCCACGTGGCGATCGGCTGGGGCTGGGCCCTGGTGCTGGCCGAGGTGGACCCGGCGCGGGCCGAGGCGATCCTGGCGCGGGGCCGCGCCTTCGGCGAGAGCCGCATGGTCTGCAACGTCCACTGGGCCAGCGACGTGGACGAGGGCCGCACCATGGCGGCGGCCACCGCCGCGCGGCTGCACGGTGAGGCGGCCTTCCGCGCGGACGTCGAGGCGGCGCGCGCCGAGGTGGCGGCGGTCCGCGCCCGCGGGCTGGCCCCCAGCCGCGACTGCGCCAAGGAGGCGGCGCAGCTGGGGCGGTGAGCGCCTATTGGGTGACCAGGATCACCTTGCCGACGTGAGCGCCGGCCTCGAGGTGGGCGTGGGCGGCGGCCGCCTCTTCCAGGGGGAAGGTGGCGTCGATCTGCGGCTTCACCTGGCCGGCGGCGACCCAGGGCCAGACCACCCGCTCGATCTCGGCGGTGAGGCGGGCCTTCTCGTCCGCGCTCCGGGGGCGCAGCGTCGAGCCTGTGAGGACGGCGCGCTTCATCATGATCGCGAAGATCGGCATGTTCAGCATCGGCCCGGCCAGGGCGGCGATGAAGACGATGCGGCCGTCCATCTTCAGGGCGTCCAGGTCCTTCGGCACATAGTCGCCGCCGACCATCTCCAGCACCACGTCGACGCCGCCCTCGCGCTTGGCGACCTCGGCGAAGTCCTCGGTGGTGACATCGACGGCCACGTCGGCGCCGAGCGCCAGGGCGGCCTTCGCCTTGTCGGCGCCGCGGCCGGTGGCGATCACCTTGCAGCCGGCGGCCTTGGCCATCTGGATAGCGGTGACGCCGATGCCGGAGGTGGCGCCGTGGACCATCAGGGTCTCGCCCGCCTTGAGCCGGCCGTGCTCGAAGACGTTGGCGTAGACGGTGAAGACGGTCTCGGGCAGGCCCGCGGCCTGTTCGAAGCTCAGGCCCGCGGGAATCGGCAGGGCGTGGCGGGCGTCGACGACGGCGTATTCCGCATAGCCGCCGCCGCCCAGCAGGGCGCAGACCTTGTCGCCGACCTTCCAGCGGCCGGCGGCCCTGGCGACCTCGCCCGCGACCTCCAGGCCCATGGTGTCGGGGGCGCCGGGGGGCGGGGGATAGCCGCCGTTGCGCTGGACGATGTCGGGCCGGTTGACGCCCGCGGCCTTCACCTTGATCAGGATCTGGCCCGGACCGGGCTCCGGGATCGGCTGGCGGACCGGGTGCAGCGCCGAGGCCGGCCCCTTGCCGCCCTCGATGGCGATGACGGTCATGGTCTCGGCTTCGAGGGGGCTGGTCATGGCAAAATGTCCTGAAACTTGCGCAAATCGGGCTCTCGCGTTCAGATAGCCCCATGATCGGGGGACGCAAAGGAGGGTTCAGGTATGGACGAACCTGCTGAAGTCCGCGTCGGCCGCGGGCAGCGGTTGTTGGACGCGGTGCGCGAGGACCTCGATCTGTTCGGGATCTCGGAGCTGGAAGAACGGCTCGAGGTGCTGGACGCCGAGGCCCGCCGGGTCAGGGCCCAGATCGACAAGAAGCGATCCGGTCGCGCGGCCGCCGACGCCCTGTTCGCCCCCCGCGCCTAGAAACTAGCCCTGGCACAGCGGTTGCACGGCGACGTCGCGGCGCGACGTTTCGTTCAGCGCCTAGAA